>JAJYPG010000303.1 GCA_021795535.1 Planctomycetota bacterium | reverse complement strand
CGGGCAACACCCGACCCGCATGGGGCGGCGGGAACCACACGCCTAAGCTTCGGTCCGTTTCTTACAGCACGGCAGGTGCGATTCTGCGGCGAAGCCCTGGCGACAATTACCGCAGGTGCCACTGTGGCTGGGCGCAAGGCGTGATCTTATTGAATCGCTGGAAGCGATTCAATTCGTAGTGAACGAAGGGCCTGTGCAAAAACAACTTCGGTCTTTACAGATATAAGAATCCATCATTATTCGCGGGACTGGTTCAATAACAGAGCGGTTTGCTGCGGCGGACGGTACATTTTAATTCGCATCGAACGGTCCACGGGATTACTCCCGTAGCTGCGTGGTGTAAACCCGCGGCTGGCTTGCAGATGAATCTGTAGAATCAAGTCGCACATTATTCGTGGGACTGGTTTAATGCCAGGGCGGTTTGCTGCGGCGGACGGTACATTTTAATTCGCGTCAAACGGGCCACGGGATTACTCCCGTAGCTGCGTGGTGTAAACCCGCGGCTCCGCCGAGAACCTCTATGACACGCTAATTCCGGAAGAACCATTTATCTTTATTCAATTTTCATGCGGGTCGGCCTGCTCCGGTTTTTTGGTCACATTGCTCAATTCATTCTCCGCGCTAATCCATCACCAGTCGCACCAGTGCTTCAACGATAGTGTGTTCCTATTGAATCACTCGCCAGATTCAGAAGAGGAAGCATAAAATCAAGATAATCGGAAATTGCCATCATTTTTTCCGCACCATGTCATGACATTGTTGAGCAATGCTCTGGTGCTGAAGAATCTGGAGATTAATTACGGCGTCAAAAGGGAACCGCCGGGAAAGGCGCTGATATTGCGCGAATGAAATCCGGTGGAATCGGTCCAGGTGATTGATCCGGAAGGCGTCAGTATATCCTCTAAATCGCCAAGCGTAGGCAAAAGAGATGTCAGCGGTGGATGAAGCCGCATCCCGGTTAAAAGGGGAACCAATTTGCTTATCAGAAGAGTTCCCATGTAACCCGCCGGGACCAGCGCCGGATCGTCCGCATAACCCACGCCTTGTATGCCAGAGACATTCCCCAGGCGGCGCAGCACATCCTGAAACTTCGCAGAGTTGGCAATGGAAGTCTTGTCCGCCTGATGTTCAAACGCCAGTTGAATGGTGCGGGGGTAAAGCGCAAAGTAGAATTTATTGTCCGCAATGCACCATGCAGGCAGCAGTGTGGGGGTTTGCAGATAATAAATAGTTTGAGTGCCAACTCTCGTGTGCAGCAAATGCAGAGGCTTTGCGCCGGGATGAGTTTTGCGGTAGGCCGCGTTGGCTCCCACAAGCATCAGTGGCGTAAGCGTGACGAGTGTCTGGGCAAAACGCCGGGGATGCCGCAATTGATTCACCATAATCATGCCATTGACCCCGGCCAGTGGAATATAGGGCGACTGATAGACCAGCCAGTTTGGCCCAAAGGTGTTAAGCAAACCATGGCGAATATCCAGCCCGGTAAACGCCTGCGCCATCGCCAGCGTCTGGTGCAACTCCCTGGCGTGGCCGGCGGCCGCGGCCACCTGGAATATGGAATTGGTAAGTGCCCGCAGGTCCACTGTGGTTATGGAAAAATCAGCGCATTGTAACGGCACCATTTGCAGCAGGCTTTTTACCGCAGCCTGCCGGCGCGGCGCCGCATGCGATCTGGTTTCACCCAGATAAACGCTTTGCATCCAGCGGCGTCCGGAAAAACCGGAACCCATGGCAAAGTCTGTATAAGAATCAAGGTGAATGTCCTTTTCCACATCCTGCTCAATTTTGCGAATTTTCGCGGTGACATGAGGCTGCCTCGCCATACCTTCATTTACCAGCGCAACCATGGCATGGACATTGGCATACAACTGTAGCGCCGAATCAGGCCGCGTCCGGGCTATTACGGCCTGGAATGCCGGATCGTTTTGCAGCGAACCCGGGGCGATTGCCGCCGCGGAAGCGGACAGTAGCGCCAGCATTTGCGGTGTCAGACCCGCGGCCAGGTAGATATTGTTTCCCACCTTTCCGGTCATAACATGCAACGCCGGCGGCGGAGGATTCAAGCCGTGGCGATTCAACTGGTGAGCCCAATTCCTGAATGCGGCAAGAATGGTCGGGGCGTCTTTTCCCGCGCGCATGACCAGTTCAATATGCAGCCCAACCGGAGGCAGATTGCCGTCCCGTGAATTAAGCTGAAAATTGCTGACGTAAAACGCAAATGGATGCTGATAGAACATGTTGGAATAGATCAGATTCTCCGCCATCTGACGGGCCTTTGGGCGGTTTCTTGCAGCCACATGCCGGATTATTTCCGGCAGATCGCGTGTAAAAAATTCCGACAGCCGACTCTTGGCAAGAAACACGCGAAATCGTGATTTCCGGTAGCCCTTCCAATGTGCGGGCGCACCGCCCCAGCCCACATAAATAAGAGGCTTGCCGGGCAGATTCCCAGCCAGAGGAGCCGCCGCGTGGCCGGTGGACGCCAAGGCCAACAGCACAGCCAGAACGGTCAGAACACATACGCCCGCGGTGGCAAGTCTCTTTTTCCGATGCATATAAAATCCTCTGCAAAGAATTCGCCGGCCAGCCCACGATTTGGTTTTCTCGCCAACAGTGCGCTACCTGACGGTATGGGCGTTTGTTTCCGCCCGCAGACCGCAAAGGGCGGGTAACGGAACCATCTAAGTCAGATCGCCTTCATCCAGCAGTGTAAAATGTTCCTCTGCCAAAACCATGCTGGCCAGTTCCGGATTATCCACATGAATCACCACGCCGGGACGACGGTCAGGCCGGGCGATAAGGGCATAGATATAATGAACATCAATTTCAGCGCTTAAAAGGGCCTGGCATATACTGCCCAGACCATCTCCGCGCGAATCCACAGTTACTTCCACCGCAACAAGTTCACAGATTGTGTAATGGTAATCGCTTTGCGTCAAAATTCGCAGAGCCATATCGGTATCACTGAAAACAAACCGAAGAATGGCACAGTCGTACCCTTGAATAACAGTAAGAGCCAGGGTGCGCACGCCGGTATCATGGAACAGGGCCATAAGTCCCGCCAGAATACCGACGCGGTTTTCCACGAACACTGAAACCTGCCGAATACACGGAGTTTCGCGTCCACGTTTGGTTATGGGGCGTTCGCGCGTTTGAGCCATGACAATATGGTAACATGAACCGGAGAGATGGTTAAGGATTGTTTTTTATTTATTTTTTATTTTCCGCTCCGCCGTATCAACTCTCCGCGACCCGCCGGGCTTGCCATAAAATGCACCCTCCCCATCAATGGACGCGTCGTACTCCGTTGGCTCAGGCCGCAAATATCGGTTAAACTAACCCATTGGCCGGCAAATTGGCACCC
>JAJYPG010000302.1 GCA_021795535.1 Planctomycetota bacterium | reverse complement strand
CATAAAATTGCTTTCGCACCATGGTATTCTGGCGCGTGCCAAAGGCCTTGGCTTCACTGCGTTCACGCCGAAACCCGCGTACGACCCGAATTCCGGAAAACATGTCATTAACCCGGGCCGAGAGAATACTTTTATCGTTCTGAATATCTTTCCAGAGCGGACGCAGGCGGCGAAATACGAGGTAATGAATAACCACCACCACGGGAATCATGATCGCGGCAACAATAAAGAGTTTCCAACTGGTTATAACAAGAATCAAAAGGATGCAGAAAACACGGAAGAAAGATCCTATCGGTCCGATGATGGTATTGTGAACTCCACCGACGACCTGATCCGTATCGCTCATCACGCGACTGATGATTCCTCCGGTCCGATATTCGGCCAACTGCGCCAGGGGCAGCATGGAAAGATGCTGATACAGGTTTTGGCGAATGCTGGAGGCCAACTGGTAATTCAAGCGAACTTCGCCAAATGTGCGCACCCATGAAATGACAATTCCCACCACATTGAGAAGGATCATTGCACCCACTAGCACCAGCAGACCATGCATGGGCGATTTGACCAGCCATTGCTGAAAAGCGCCAGCCGGTAACCAGGCAGCAAACGGAAGGGCTTTGCCAACAAATACGTAATCGATAGCCAACATCAGAACGTATGGAGGAGCCAAATCCACGATGGCGGCAAACAGGACGGTCCCCGTAATTATCGTGATGGTGCGAAAATACCCTTTGAGTATCAACCGGTACTGGTTCCATAATTGAAATTGGGATAATTTGAGAACCGGCTTTTCTGGCTCTACGAAGCCATTGGAATTGGCCGACGGCTGCGCGGGCGTGCCTGTAATGTGGTTCCAACCAAGGACGCCGTTTTTGAAGTCCTTAATGAAGGTTGTAAAGTCTTGACGGCTGGTCGGCATGAATTAATTCCCGGTAATTCGGGTTCTAACGAGGATATTGGAATCAAATATTTCATAGGTCAATATTTCATAGGTCAATATTTCATAAATGCGTTTTTGGGCGACGGCTATTCGGGTGTGGCTCCTGGCGCACCGTAAAAAAAGGCCGGATTTAATCCTAGGTTGCTGAAGCATGTTTGGCCACACATGGTTCAAGGCGCTCAACCGCCCCTGAGTTAATGTAGAACAAACGCCATGCCGCAGGCAGTCTTCCAGGAAAGAACCCACCATTTACGGATGCCAACCGCCATCCGATTTAGTCGGCACAGGCGTATTGCAATAACCCGGCGATATTTCGGTTAAATTAATCCAATAATTTATCTCAAACAAATATACTGATTTTGCGGGACGAAATGTCGTGCTGCGGACACTTAGGCCGGACAAATTGCGTGGCTACCGCAGCGTCGGGTTTTTATATAAAGCAAAATCTTTCCTGATGCCAACATTGGGCGAGATGCAGGCAGGACGCCTGCGGCACAGTGGTGGAAATACATGCAGTTCTGGTACAAAATTTGCACACTCGACTGCCCGAAGAGCCATTCCTGAGGTCTTGCGTCAGGTGGTGGATTTATGCCCATGTTCATTCCGGGGGTGATCCAAAAATGATGGCAAAGGCGACCCGGGCAGATCGGTAATGGGCAGCGTCACCATAAATTCCGCTCCGCCGCCCGCCCGCGGCCGTGCGCTGATCTCCCCCTGATGCAATTGCACAATGGCTCGACAAATGGCCAATCCCAGTCCCAGGCCATTGTGACCATCGGTATTCCGACCCCGGTAGAATTTTTCAAAGATGCGGTGGGTTTCCTCCGAGGCCAGGCCAATACCGCGGTCCATCACGCGAATTTCCACTTTGCTGGCCGTTGGCCTGGCTTGAATTTCAATGGGTGTTTGCACCCGAGAATGTTCCACCGCATTTTCCAACAGGTTGGACAACACCTGCTCCAGCAAAACCGGATCACCACTTACCGTCGGCAGCCCTTCAGCAACCTCGATCTTGAATTCCCGGTCCGGGACCGCCTTCCTCCAGCGTCCGGCAGCGGAGACAATCAGTTCCTCCAGATCCACCATTTCGCCGCGCATAATAGCCGCTCCGGATTCCAGTCGCGTCATTTCCAGCAGTTTATCGATCAGCCGTTCCATCCGCTGCGATTCAGCGGCAATGGTTGTGATCAGTTCCATCCGAACCGGTGTGGCCATAGATTCCCCGGCTTCAAGAATGCTGGTGGCCGAACCGGTTATGGCCGCCAGCGGTGTACGCAGGTCGTGGGAAACTGCGGAGAGAAGCGTGTTACGCAGCAATTCGAGTTCCGCCCGTTCGCGTGCGTGCCGGCTTTCCTCGGAAAGGATCATCCGTTCCATGGCCACCGCTATTTGAGCGGTGAAAGATTCCAGCGTGCGCATCTGGTCGGGGTAAGCGAGTTTGGCGGTCTCGCCTGGAATAATAAATAGAGCGCCAATAGTGGTTCGCACCCCCTTAAGCGGCAGATAAAGCCCCCTGGCGGATGGAAGCGTGTCTGTGGTTGCTCCCGCGGGCTGGCCGTGGCGAATCGCCCACTCCGCCACGCCCAGTTCCTTATCATCAAGCGTCAGGCCTGTGGTGGCCAAAGTCTGAATCGGCAGACCGGAATCCACCGGCTCAAGAATGCCCACACCCGAATCAAAAAATTCCGCCACATGACGCACGGCGGTCTGCATCACCCCGGTCTTATCCGAACACAAAATAAGTTCCCGGCTTAATTGCAGCAAGGCGGTGGTGCGTTGTTCGCGCGCGCGGGAAAGTCTTTCCTGCTGGCGCAGCCGCGTGGTGAGTGTGCTGATGATCAGCCCGGTCAACAGCATCACACCGAAGGTCAGCAGATACTGCGTGTCAGATACCGCAAAAGAGTAGTAGGGACGGACCACCGTGAAATCAAAGGCCAGAACACTGAGAACCGTAGTCACAATTCCCGTTGTACGGCTATAGCGTGTGGAAACCCAAAGGACGCCCAGCAGGTAAAGCATGATGACATTGATATCGGAAAGCCCCACGCCATGGTACAGACCGATGCCCAAAGCAGTGTTTACCGCCACCACCGCCATGGCAATACTCAATTCACGCCGGTTAAACAGGTTTTTTTTTGCCGCCGGAATGGTGGCCTTCACCTCCACATCTTCGCGAATCAGAACCAGTTGAATATCGCCACTGTGGAGTATTAAGGAATCTATGAAAGACCGTTTCAGCCACCGACGCCACCCCCGTATGGCTGGTTTTCCAATTAAAATGCGCGCCACACCGCGTTTTTTTGCGTAGGCCACAATCTCCCGCTCTGGTTGAATTCCCGATAACGTTACACTTTGTGCGCCTAGCCGCTCGGCCAGATACAGAGTTTGCGCCACACGGCCACGGTCCGCATCGGAGAGTCGCCCATGGGCCGGGG
>JAJYPG010000301.1 GCA_021795535.1 Planctomycetota bacterium | reverse complement strand
GCTACGACCCAAGTATTATGTGCCCCTTACGACGGTATAGTATAATCCCTCTGGAAAAAGCCGTTTCAAGTTGAAATGGTCGTTGTTAGATGGAACCATAATAAACAGGAAAACCATGAATCATCCCCCTATTGTTGCAATTGTCGGCGCCACGGGTGCTGTGGGCGTAGAGTTTCTTCGATGCTTGGAAGAACGGAATTTTCCATTAGCTGAATTGCGGCTTTTTGCGTCGGCCCGAAGTACCGGCAAACACATGGCCTTTCGTGGGCAATCCTTAAAGGTCCATGAGCTTACAGAGCGGAGCTTTTCGGGTGTGGATATTGCGCTATTCTCCGCCGGCGGTTCAATCAGTAAAAAATTCGGCCCCATAGCCGCCAAAGCCGGTGCGGTGGTGGTAGATAACAGTTCAGCGTTCCGGATGGCCCCGGAGGTGCCGTTAATTATTCCGGAAATTAATCCTCAGGAGATTAACAACCATAAAGGCATTATTGCCAATCCGAATTGCTCGACCATCATTGCCATTGTACCGCTGTGGCCGCTACACAAAATAAACCGAATCACCCGGCTGATTGCAGCAACCTATCAAGCCGCCAGCGGTGCCGGCGCAGCGGCCATGCAGGAGTTGCTTGATGCCACAAAAGCAGCGCTGAATGGGCAGGATTACACCCCCACAGTACTGCCCCACCCGTACGCGTTTAACGTATTTAGCCACAATGCTTCAGTTGATCTACAGACCGGCTACAACGAAGAAGAAATAAAGATGGCAAAAGAAACGCGGAAAATTTTCGACGACCCTGAAATGCGCATTTCCGCTACCTGCGTTCGTGTGCCGGTATTGCGTGCCCATTGTGAATCACTCAACATAGAATTTATGTCCCCAATTCAAGCAAGTGAAGTTCGGGACATACTTTTACATGCGCAGGGTGTTAAAGTTGTGGATCAGCGAGAACAAAATTACTTCCCAATGCCACGGGACGCTTCGGGCCAAGGTAATATTCTTGTGGGCCGGATTCGCAATGATTTAAGTGATCCTACTGGCCGCGGCATTGCCATGTTTGTCGCCGGCGACCAATTGCTGAAAGGCGCAGCTCTCAATGCCGTGCAAATCGCTGAATTACTGGTGGCAAAAAACTAAGTCTCCGCCAACTGATTGCCGTTCCTCACATAGCCGCCCGCTTTGCCGGTGGTGCCGATTGAGAGTGCGGCGTAAATCGGGAAATTGTTGTTGGTATTGTTCCTAACTCCCGATGGAAATCCGATATGCCCGAAGTCCGCTATAAACTGCTTGTCGCTTACGATGGAACCGCCTATTGCGGCTGGCAGCGGCAGATTGAGCCGGTTGTGACGGTACAGCGTACGATTGAAAAAGCGGTTGGCTGCATCGTGGACCATCCCGTTACAGTCATCGGATCATCACGCACGGACACCGGCGTACATGCCCAGGGACAAATTGCGGTTATGACCGTCAACACGCATTTGGATGCCCAGCGCCTCCGACTGGCAATCAACAGTCGGCTGCCGGCCGATATTCTGATCCGCAAAATTGAGCCTGTGGATGATAGTTTTAATATCCGAAGCGCCCGCAGCAAACGCTACCGCTATTTGATCTGGGCGGATCGGGATCGTCCGATTTTTTATCGCCATTATGTCTATCACCATTGGCGGCACCTGGAAATGCCGGTCATGCAGGAAGCCTGCAGGCTTTACGAGGGGCAACATGACTTTATCGCATTTCGCGGAAGAAAAGATGACCGGCAAACGACGGTTCGGGATATTTTTCATTGCAGTATCCATCGGCGCGGACCGATAATAATCTTTGCCGTGGAAGGCAGCGGGTTCCTGTATCACATGGTGCGTACGATGGTGGGCACAGTGCTGGAAATAGGCCGCGGGCAGGGTGAATCGCGGCGTGTGACGGAACTTTTAGCATCCGGGGATCGCGGTGCCGTCGGCCCGTGCGCACCGGCCGTTGGATTAACTCTGCAATGGATTCGCTTTTAAATTTTGCTGTGTTAAAAGCGGACGATTGTGAAAATGGACTTTGCAGGTTGAAAATAGTACACGTCATTACGCGTTTAATTGTCGGCGGCGCGCAGGAAAATACGATCCTGACGTGCGAAGGTCAGCACCGGCGCGGCCACGATGTAACGTTAATTACCGGACCGAGCACCGGGCCGGAAGGGTCGCTGATGCAGCGGGCCGGCGAAGGCGGTTATCGGGTAATCGTGGAAGAGAGCCTGATACGTAATGCCCATCCGATCATGGATGTGCGGGCCTATCAACGGCTCAAAAAATTATGTCTGCAACTTGAGCCGGACATCATCCACACGCATTCCAGCAAGGCCGGTATCGTGGGGCGCATTGCGGCATGGAATTGCAGGGTTCCGGTTGTGGTGCACACCATTCATGGACTGGCGTTCCATCCCTACCAATCCAAGGTTACCAACGCCGCCTGGATCACCCTTGAACGTTTCGCCGCCCGGCGGTGCCATAAAATTGTCTGTGTCGCCGACGCCATGACCCGTCAGGCTCTGGCGTGCGGCGTGGGACGACCGGAACAATTCATAACCGTATACAGCGGAATGGATATTCAACCGTTCTTATCGGCGGCCCATCAGCGCGCCGAAGCACGGAGCAACCTTGGAATCGCCGACGACCGTATCGTCATGGGAACCATCGCCCGTTTACAACCTCTCAAGGGCCATGACGATCTGCTGGCGATTGCCGCGGAATTATTCGCGGCGCAGCCGCGTTTGACTTTTTTATGGATTGGCGATGGCAAATTTCAGCAGCGGATCATGGCAAAGATCCGCAGTGCCGGGTGGGAAGATCGCTTTATTCTTACCGGTCTCGTTCCACCCGCGCAAGTTCCGAAACTCATTCCGGCTATGGATATGATGGTGCATCCAAGTTATCGGGAAGGCTTGCCGCGCGTGGTGGTACAAGGAATGCTGGAAGCCATTCCAGCCATTGTGTACAACTGCGACGGCGCCAATGAAGTTTGCATCAATGGCCACAGCGGTATTCTTGTGGAACCAGGAGATCTCGGCGAATTGCGAAGCGCTATTCTTCAGTTATCCCAAAACGCGGAACTTCGCAGCGTCATGGGAATGAAAGGAAAGGTTCTGGCCGCGGCAAGATTTGACGCCAATATCATGGTTGATTCACTGCTGGACATATATCAGAAAGTCCAAGGAGAACGTCATGCTTCTTAAATTTCCGCGATGGCTCAAATATGCCGGCGCCTGTTTATTGCCGGCCGTCACCGCTCTGCTGTTTTCACCTGTTGACACGGCATTGGCTCGAAATGCCCCATTTATTTCCGGTGCGTCAGAATCCCGCATCAACTATCAGGTGCACCAGCTTGATAATC
>JAJYPG010000300.1 GCA_021795535.1 Planctomycetota bacterium | reverse complement strand
ACATCTAGAGCAAGTTGCACCGGCTGCACACCAAAAGCATCTCAAAGGCTGAATGCCAAATACTAAATACTAAATGCTGGCGGCCGCAGCCGCCCAAAAACCACTTGGCCCTCTTGGCCCCCTTTAACAACACGGGCCAAAATCAATATGTTCATCAACTTTCCGAACTTGGCCCCGTTGCCCCAATAACTTGGCCCACTTGGCCCCCTTGCCTCGGCGAGGTACGGAAAACTGGCTGTAACCTGTCACCAGTAACCCGTCACCTAAAACCCCGGCCGCCGCCGTTGCGCTGCAGAAACTGTCACTGGCTCGGGGCGGCATTATGTGACGCCTTTTCCGACGCCTGTCCGATGTGGTGCGGCGGACCGCCCCGAGCGGAAAGAAAGTCTGTGCGCACCAACGCAAAAAGTATTACCATCAAAACAGCGGCGAAGGAAATAACGGCACACAGCGCTTTGAGCCGACGGCCACGACCATCTGATTGCACCGGGGCGTGAAGAAGACAAAACGCTTCGTTGTGGATTTTCTCAGCCGTCACCCCCGCATCACGCAATGCCTGTATCGCCATGGTGGTAAACGCGCCGGGGCCGCAAATCCAGAAGCTTTTCCCCGCTAAATCGCCGCTACAGTATTTCCGGATCAGGTCGATATTGATACGACCTTTTTCGCCCGTCCAGTTTTCATCCGGGCGGCTTAACACATGTACCACGCGCAGGTTTCCATTGCTGCGATTCTCACATGCCGCGAGTTCCTCACAAAAGGCGATATCCTTGGCGGATTTATTGGCGTACAGCAGCAACACGCGGCGGTTTTCGGCACGATCGGTAATCCAGCGGATCATGCTGCGAAACGGTGTGATACCGATACCGGCGGCGATAAACACAAGCTCATCGGCGGCGGAATGAAATTGATGTGAGAAGCGACCAAAGGGGCCATGCACCGTTACCGCATCGCCCGGTTTAGACGTGCCAATGGTGCGGGTAAAATCTCCAAGTTCTTTTATCGCCAGCATCAGTCCATCCGGCTCGCTGGGGCTGGAGGCAATCGTCCAAACGTGTTCTTCACCAGGAGCTTCGGCACCGGAACGATGAAAATGAAAAAAAGCGAATTGCCCCGGGCTGTAACACAAAGACCGTCCCGCATCGGCTGGTTTTAGCTTTACCTGCCACAGCCCGTGGCTCATTTCATCAACGGCATCAATGTGATAGCGAAAGCTCTTCAACTGGCGTGGCCGGAAAATTCGGCTCCATGCCATCGACCAAAACGCCGCCGCCACCACGGTTAATACCACGACGCGCGATGGCCAGGGGGCAAAGGCACCACTGGAAAGCAGGCCATGCGTAAACGCGAGAACCAATACCGCCAAGCCCAGAATGCGATGCGTCAATCGCCATTTTTCAAATTCCACACGCAGGCCCGCCCGGTAAACGCTCACGACAATCTGCACTGTCAGCAACACAATGGCCATTCGCCCAAGCTGCAAATGCCAAGGCAGCCACAGCCGCGTCAGCAGGCCGATATTCAGATAGGACATCAATGACAAATGCACGATAATCGCGCAGAATCCCACCAGCGCCATTCTGCGGTGAAAAAGCATTACCGCATCAAGACCGAAGGGTTTGGCGATCCAGTTATAACGCGCGGCAACGATCAAACTTGTGGCGATGATCATCAGCCCGACAAGACCAAAGCCCAACGCAATCTGTTTGATAAACTGACTCGCCGGAACATGCCCATGCGGTGCGGCCAATACCAACGGCACTATCAGCGCTGCGAGATATAACACGATCAGCAGCACGGCGCGGGGCCATGATCCACCGGCAGCAGTGGCCATATAATCACCCGTAGCCGTTGCACTAATTTCTAATTCAGACACCGCCATCTTGCCAACCCTTTATTATGGCAAAAGCCTGCGGCTCGCCCGCCGACACCGCTTTTGCGTCATGCAACACTATCCGCTGAAATCTATAGAATCAAGGCAGGGTATTATGAAACATCCCGGTTGAATTGTTGCTTGGCCATACATTCCCTATAATCCGATATGAAACATGGGCCGCGAAGGATAGCCGATGTGGCGATCGCGGCCGGGGCATGATTGTTTTACGAAAGGTTATGTGATGAAACTGCAAAACAAAGTAGCCATTGTCACCGGGGCCGCCACAGGAATCGGTCAAGGCATCGCCATACGTCTAGCCAGAGAGGGTGCGGCGATTGTAGTGGATTATGTGGGCAAACCCGGAGCCGCGGATGAAACCTTAAACGCCATTAAATCCGCCGGTGGAAAAGCCGTTGCGGTTGCCGCGGATGTAAGTAATCCGCAGCACGTACAGGCGATGGTGGATGAAGCGGTCATGACCTTTGGCAGCTTGGATATTCTGGTGAATAACGCGGGCATTGAATTCAAACACCCGTTTGTCGATTTTCCGGTTGAGCAATTTCAGAAAATCATTTCCGTTAATTTGATCGGGCCCTTTGTGTGCTCGCAAATTGCGGCACGGCAAATGATTAAGCAGGGCAAAGGCGGGCGGATTATCAATATTTCTTCCGTACACGAAGATTTGCCCATGCCCACCAATGCGCCCTATTGTGCCTCCAAGGGCGGCATACGCATGTTGACCCGTACCATTGCCGTCGAACTTGCGCCGCACAAAATCACCGTCAATAACATTGGCCCTGGCGCGATATTCACCCCCATTGACGCCGATGTTGAAGCCAACAAGGCCTTGGAAGACGCTCTGATGGCCGAAATCCCATTGGGTCGCTGGGGCAAGCCGGAAGAAGTGGCCTCCTTGGCCGCATTCCTGGCTTCGGATGAAGCCGCCTATTGCACCGGATCGACATTCTTTATCGACGGCGGCATGTTGCGGCAGGCCGGTGCCCTGTAAGCCAGTGCGTTGTACCCGGAGGTTACGGTGATGGCCATTACTGCGGTTAACGGGCGTCATAGCCTTCTGCTGCGCATGATGGAGTTCATGTTCTGGGGTGACCGGCGCGTGCTTACAGCCGCATGCGCGATCATTGAACCGGAATATTACGCCGAACGGGGATTCTCCGCGGGATCATTGCATAAATTGCTGGTGCATACCATGGCCGCCCAGCAGGTTTGGTTGGCGAGCTGGAGACAACAGGAAGTACGGCGCCTTGAGGATGCAACAGACTATCCAACGCGCGAGAGTCTGGTCGCACGATGGCCGCAGGTGCACCATGATTTTTCAGACTTTCTTAAAGTGGAGCCTGTAGTACCACCTCAGCATATAACCTATCGTTTAAATGAAGTCGTATTCCAGTCACTAAATCCTTCACCGCTTCTCGTTTTTGTTAAGCTTGCAATAACAGCGCTAGTCGCTGGTTCCTTTACACTTCTTTTTTGTCCCCAATTTGG
>JAJYPG010000299.1 GCA_021795535.1 Planctomycetota bacterium | reverse complement strand
GTGGTTATCAGGCCCAAGACCATGAACAGAGATGTTGTGCCGGTTATCGAGGCCACAATGAAATGCTTGTAAACCACAATATTCAGCAAGGTGGCCAGTGCAAAGGCGAATAGGGCAAGGAATAAAATAATCAGTCCTAATATGCGATTATGCTTCGAGGTTAGAACAAACGCAATCTGATCGTAATAGACCCGTCGCACGCGGTCGCGTGAAAACTCCGCCTGCAAAATGTTCAGTGAGCCATTGGTAAAAACCGTTCGCGTGCGCGAAAACGCATTGGTGAACTTGTATTTCAATTTTTCCCGCATGAAGTTGCACCTTTTTTTACTTAAATAAATATCTCAATAATTCTATCAATGAATGCCGGAGATCATCATGTGCAGGGTCGCCCAGCCGAAAAACAGCATCGCCCCCCCACCGATGGTTACAAACAGAATCAGAAGACTCCACAGCCATGCGGGATGAACCTGGGCACGGTAAAGGGCATCGGTCTTAAACTGTCGGCGGGCGACGAACCATTGGAATATGCCGTAGGGAAACCAGATGACCGCCGTCATCCACATCATGAAATTTATTGGCGGTATGACACAAAGCGTCAGCAGTGTGGCAACCAGACGGTCCGGGCGCGGCAGATAGCGATCAAAATTTCCGCCAATAACGGCTTTCCCCGGCGGGGAATCCAGAAATTGGACGCTGTAAATAGAATCCCGCAGCGGAACACTGCACAACGCACAGATGAAATTGCCTGTTCCGGCACAAGTATGCACCGCCTTTTTGTTCGGATGAAAAACGCAGGTGGCATCGTCGGGCAGAGCCAGTTGGGCCCGCTGAATTTCCCGCACCAAGGGGTGAAAGACATATTCCACCGCCTCCATGCCGCATACGGTGCAGCGCGATTGCGGTACATTGCTGGTTATGGCCAGGCTTCGCATGAAGCCCTTGCAGCCAAATGACGGACATGGCGGACCAACAGGCCCGGTTGCCCCAGTTGCTCCAGTTGTTCCCGTAGGCTGCGCAGCCGATGGGGCCGCAGAAGAAGCGGTTGTGGCGCGGGTGGGTTCCGGAGATGATAAAATGTCGTTAGCCATTTACATTTCCCAAACAAAACCGGAAAGGCGATAAATACCACAATTCGCCATTTGTAAAAGGATAACTTGTCTGGTTCTATGTGCCAACATTCCATACTGACATAGCGAGCAGCAGGTATGCCCGTTTTTATCGGGATTGGCAAAAATGCTTGCAGAACCGGATTTTTACGTTTAATCACTGGTGCCGCTGCCGACCTGAAGCGGCGTAGGACAGCCGCGTTCCCAGAGGCGTGCCTGCGGGGCACACCTGAGCTTATGGGGTATACCTCAGTCGTTACTCTCCCCAAATCCGGGAAAAACTGAAACGCGAAGGGACTCTCGCCGGTAGAGAGGAGGATTCAATTGATGGCGAATCGGCGATATCGCCTCCGGCGCGACCATCAATTCCCGCCACAAGGTAACGCAGGGCATCCATGGCATGATCCCGTCCGGCCAGGGCCAATGGCCCGGAATTCGCCGCATGCGATGTGGCGTAGCGGTACTCCGCCGCCTCGGAAAGCAGATTGACACAGCGTGGTGAAATTGTCAGTCGGCGGGCCAGCAGTCGCGATTCCACCAGCGCAATACCCGCCTCAATACTGCGCAGCGGAGGCGGACGGCACGCAATACGCGAACGCAAAAAGGTATCGATGTGTTCGGGCCTTGCGGGGTCGGCGAAAGTCAGGTCAATGTTCCATTTGTCAGCCAGTACGGCTATCTGGGAAATCAGATTTTCGATGGGCAATTTCTCCGCATAAATTTCCTCCACAATATGCAGCACGCCCTGCCGGTCCACAACACCCACCACCGCCGCAAGTGGATCGCTCCAGCCCCAGTCCAGGCCAACATAGGCCGTCGGTCGATTTTCATCCGGTGCGAAAGTAAAATCCGCAACGCTGCTCGCAAGCGTCGGATAAATCAACCCTTCTGGCTGGGCCCATACGCCTAGCAGCAGATGCTCGCGTCGCGCTCCGGAAAGACGCCCCAGCGTTTGCAGATATTCCGTACCCGCATCGGTCCATTTTCCGGTGGCGGCGTCAAACAGCATCGGATTATCCTCATGCCGACTGATCAGCCGTTGCATCAGACCGGCATTGGCCCGCTGATTCAACCAATGGGCGGGGAAAGATGGATTGCATTCCGCAATCGCCTGGTGAAAAGACATGGCACCATTACGCAGGCGGGTGAGAAGCTTTTCCCAGTCTTCCAGGGTAAGTTCGGTTGCTTCGCACGCCAGAATCAGGTCATATTCCGTGGACATAATGCGGTCAACATTGTCCATGGACCCCAGCACCAACTGCGAACCATTGGCCAGTGTGTAACTGGACCGATAGGCCCGCTGCGTGCCGGAAAGCATGGGATGGCCTTGCGGAATCACCTTGGTTTCCCAGGTAACCAAGGCCGATTGTGTAAGACTCAGGCGTGTTTTCCGCACCAGCAAAGCGCGCATGCCCGGATGATTTTGCAGACAAAGAAAAAGTTTTTCCAGTGCCGCGCGGGTTTTTCCCGTGCCCGCAGGGCCAACCAGCAGCACTTCCCGCTGCCGCGAATAAAACAGGGTTTCTGCCGCGCCAACGGCCTTATAGGGTCGCCCCGCGGAATGTGCGGCGACCACGGCAGTGCGGCTAAGCCCGCTGCGTCCCGCGACGGTTTTCGGATTGGATTTCATACATCCTCTGTGCGAATATTGACATAAGATTTAGGCGGTTCGTGCGACGCGGCGATGGCGGTTTTTTCGCTCCCTTGGCGCAGATATTCTTTGCCCAGTAAAAAAATCAGTCGCAGGTCCGGGTTTTCAACCGATGCCATGGCCAACTGCTGGCGGCGCAACGCCTGACGCAATTGTGCCCGACCACGCAAAAATTCCGTAAGGTGGCTGTGCTTAAGCTTTTCTTTCCGGGTGCCCAGAAGAGCGGCAATTTCTGATAATGGCGAACCAACGCGTGCCAGGCTTTCAATATCGGAAATGGTATAACTCCGCAGTTGTGGCGAATCTGATTTTCGCGGTTCGATGGGTGGATCGGCTGACGGACCAACGGACGCATTGGCCGGCGATTCGGCTGGCGGGTCCATGGGCGGATTCGCCTGCGCAGACATCTCTATTTTGTCGCTCGATTGGTCTTTTATGCGAGATTTACGTTTTCGCGGCTTGTTTTGCGGTATTTCTTCATTCATGACTTTTCTTTCCTTGTGCCTATCCATACATACGAACAGACGCGTCGCGTGCCATACCGCGTTGCGGCCTTCAATCCCGCCGCATCAGGCTTGGAGAAACTTACTGCGGTAAGGGCCAGTGCAAAAACAATTTCGTGAGATCGG
>JAJYPG010000298.1 GCA_021795535.1 Planctomycetota bacterium | reverse complement strand
ACGAAGCCGATGATGCGATCGACCAGCTTTTGTTTTTTGATCCGACCAGCCCACCGACACTTTTTCCCGCTTACGAGGTTCTTCCCGGCGAGACCAACACCTCCCAGGAACTCGCCGTCCAGCGTGTGGGGCTTATGGCGGAACTGGCGGCCAAACGCCCCCCTGCGGTCATAGTCGCCCCCATTCAAGCTCTTATGCAACCCTGTGCCAATGCGGAGCTTCTGGCGGAGCAGTTGGTTACGCTGGCTGTCGGCGCGACAACGCGGCGCGACACTCTTCTGGAATGGCTGATCCGGCAAGGCTACACCCGGCTGGAGACGGTGGAAAACCCCGGCGATTTCGCTGTGCGTGGCGAAATTATGGATGTGTGGCCCGCCGGAGAGCGGCGACCGGTGCGTCTGGATTTTTTTGGCGAACAAATTGAATCCATTCATGGCTTCGATCTGGAAACGCTGGGCACCACCGACAAGCTCGCAGCCATACGCGTCACCGCACTGGGCAGTTCATCCACCTGGCCACAGGATAAAACAGTGAATTTTCTGGCCTGGCTGCCGGAAGAGACCATCATCTGGCTGGTGGAACCGGCGGAAATTCAGGAACAGGGACGCAGTTATTTCGATCGGTTGCCGGACGCCCGCGGTATTTATCCGGTCTCCGCGGTACTGAAAAATATTCAAAAGTTCGCCTGGGCGGAAATGATGCAGTTTGCCAGTGCCGGACCGGAAACACTGCGCCTGCCCTGCCGTAGTGTGGAACAGTTTGACACGCAAACCGATGCGGCGCTGGCGGAGCTTGCGACATTGGCGGCGGCCCACCAGGTGGTGGTGGTGTGCCAAAGCGCCTCGGAAAAAACCCGTCTGACCGACCTGCTGCATGTGAAACATCCGGCGGTAATGGACAAAGTAGCGATGGGCATTGGGGATCTGGCCATGGGCTTTCGCTGGCAGCTTGCGGGAGCCGAGGCCGGCGTTTTTGACGCAATGGGAGCCAACACATCAAATATAAAAATTGACTCATTTGCACATATTGATAAGACAGGAAAATTCCGGACATCAGAAGAGAATGAACGCTGGCTTGTGCTTATCGCCCATCATGAACTGTTTCACCGCCACCACTTGAAGCGACGCCTGCGTGCCATTCAGGGAGCCCGTCCGATAGATCACTTTCTGGACCTGCAACCTGGCGATTACGTGGTGCATGTGGACCATGGCATTGCGCGGTACACCGGCAACACCACGCTGAATCGCGATGGCAAGTCCATGGAATATCTGACACTGGAATTCGCCCGCGCCGCCACGCTGCATGTTCCCATTGTCCAGATCAATCTGGTTCAGAAATATGTGGGCGGAGCCCAAGGGCGTCCGCCGCTTTCCACTATGGGCGGTAACACCTGGGCGAAACAAAAAGACAAAGTTGCCGAAGCGGTGGAAAAACTGGCGGCCGAAATGCTGGAAGTACAGGCCGCACGCGAACAATTTCCGGGAATAGCCTACCCGGTGGATACCGTCTGGATGAAGGAATTTGAGAACGCCTTTCCCTTTCAAGCCACCGAGGACCAGGTTCGCTGCATAGAGGAAATAAAACAGGACCTGCAGAAACAGCGTCCCATGGACCGCCTGTTGTGCGGCGATGTGGGTTATGGCAAAACCGAACTGGCCATACGCAGTGCGTTTAAGGTCTGTGAATCGGGCAAACAGGTGGCTGTACTGGCTCCCACCACCGTACTGGTGGAACAGCATGAGGAGACTTTTGGCCAGCGCATGATAGGCTATCCGTTCGTGGTGGAAAGCGTTTCTCGGTTCAAGACCCCATCTCAAATGCGCGACATTCTGGAACGCACGCGCAATGGCAAAGTCGATGTGCTGATCGGCACCCATCGCCTGCTGAGCAACGACGTGCGGTTTGCGGACCTTGGACTTGTGGTTATTGATGAAGAGCAACGTTTTGGCGTGGAAAACAAGGAACGACTGAAAAAGCTGCGACTTACCGTCGATGTTCTCACCATGACCGCCACACCCATTCCGCGCACACTGCACATGAGCCTGCTGGGAATTCGCGATATTTCCAATCTGGCAACACCGCCGCGCGATCGGCGCAGCGTGGTGACGGAAGTCACCGGCTGGGAGGATGCGCGCATCCGCCAGGCTCTGGAACGCGAACTGGCACGCGACGGTCAGATTTATTTTGTGCATAACCGGATTCACAACATTGAATCCATCGCGGCGCGCATTGGTACGCTGGCTCCCAAGGCGCGTATTGTGATTGGCCACGGACAGATGCCGGGGCACCAACTCGAAGAGATTATGCACAAATTTTTCACCCGCCAGGCGGATATTCTTGTCTCAACCACCATTATTGAAAGTGGACTGGATGTCCCCACCGCCAACACTATTTTTATTAATGAGGCGGAACATTATGGCCTAAGCGATCTGCATCAGCTTCGTGGCCGCGTGGGTCGGTCCAAACACCGTGCCTACTGCTATCTGGTGCTAAGCCCGGACAAAGTTATAACCGAGGCTGCGGCCAAGCGGCTCAAAGCGATGGAGGAATATGCCTCGCTGGGCGCGGGCTTTAAGATTGCCCTGCGCGATCTGGAAATTCGTGGTGCGGGAAATTTGCTGGGCGATGAACAGTCGGGCCATATTGCTTCAGTCGGCTATGAGATGTACTGCCAGCTTCTGGAAGATGCGGTGAAACGGGTTAAAAATATGCCGCTGGACAAGCCGCCGGAAATTGTCATTGATATTGGCGTCCATGGCGGCATTCCCAGGTCGTATGTCGGGGCGGATAAACAGCGTATGGATTTTTATCGCAGACTTTCTCGTTGTCACACATTCGAGGCGCTGGAATCTTTGCGGCGTGATATTACTGAGGCCTTCGGCCCACTGCCCCATACCGCAGATTTGCTTTTCCAATTGACCAATCTGGGTATTCTGGCGGCCAAGGCCGGCGTACGCAGCATTATCAGCAAGCCGCCGGACCTGGTTTTTGCCATGCATGATTTATCTCTGCTTGGACCGCTATTAAGCAAGGCGCCAGGTTCGGTTCGTCCCATCGATCAAAATGCCATTCACCTGCGATTGCCGCCAGCCTATTTTCAAGGCGAAACACTGCTTAATGTGCTGCGTAATCTTTTCACACCCGAAGCGGCCAAACCAGCCATAACCGCTGAAACACCAACCAGACCCATCCGCGCCAATCAAGATGCGCCGCGCAAGGGACCCGCCGGGAAATAGTCTCCTCCCCCCTGCCCAGCCAGGAACACCGCCTGCTTGACTATATATGACATGGCATATATAGTTATGACATGAAGACGCGGAAAACAACGCCCATTACTCCGGTTAAAACCAACGCGAAGCTCGTCAATCTGATGTTTCGCGCATTTTCCGACCATACCCG
>JAJYPG010000297.1 GCA_021795535.1 Planctomycetota bacterium | reverse complement strand
ATTCAAAAGTCTTGGCAAAATTGCCGCACGCTTTCTTAAAGCCCTTGCCAAGCGTGCGGCTTAAAGTAAAATAGCTCTTGAGATTGCGGAAGAATAGTCAGGACGGCTGTTTGCCGCGGTCACCACACACTTTAGGAGTTTCCTTCCATGACACAAAAATTTCGCTGGTCCGCAATTGGTTTGACTACTGCCGTGCTGGTTTTATCTATTGGTGGATGCGCTTCCAACAAACTAAAGACCGAACGTACGCAACTGCTTCAGCAGAACGCCCAGTTGCAGCAGCAGTTGACCCAGACCAAAACCAGCCTGGCACAGACACGAGCGCAACTGGCCCAGCAGCAGCAGGTGGCGGCTGCGGCGCAGGCCCAGGCAATGCAGGCACAACAGGCACAAGCGGCACAAACCCAGCCTGCACCATCCACCGGTTACACCGCCATCATGCCGGGATTTAAAAAAACCGGAAAAGCACATCACGGCACCGGTATGGCTATGGCTGGCCCCCACAGCCGGATGCACCGCCGTGGGGAACTGCACCGTTTTGTTCTCTCCAGTGATGTGCTTTTTGCATCGGGCAGCGCCCGGCTAATGCCGCGAGCCACACACGCCTTAATGCATGTGGACTATATGATCAAACGCCATTACGCTGGCCGCTTCATTCGTATTGAAGGGTTTACTGACAACCGCCCCATTCATCATCCATTCCCGAACAATTATGAACTTGGTCTGGCCCGCGCCCGTGCGGTGGCAACATTCCTGGCCCATCACGGCATTTCGCGTCATTGGTTGCGGGCCGTCAGCTATGGTTCGCACGATCTGGTTTCGCGCACCAACCTGGCCCTTGACCGTCGGGTGGAAATTGTAATACTGCGGTAACCCGGCAATCCGGAATTGCAATTGCGCCCCAGGCCATATATCGTCCAGTGCGCCGTGCCAGCATACAAAGTTTAAGGCCAAAGAAACGCTGTATAACCAGTTCTTGCCTCAAGGCACACGAATCCTGGACGCGGGCGGATGGAATGCGTCACGGGTTTGGTGTTTGCTGGAATTTCAAGCGATTCGTTGATCGCAAAATCCACATATGATTTCCCCTGTATTCAATGTCGGGGTCAAAATGCCGTTGCGAACGAATTTCGTTGGGCGGCACGGCTTACAGGAATTCGCGGTCGGGGCCTTTTCCGTTGAGGTATGAAATTCCGTGAAAATAGATGTATAGTGCTTATCTATGTTGGCAATTATTGATTATGGCATGGGCAATCTTCGCAGCGTTCAAAAGGCTTTTGAACTGCTGGGGGTAACAGTTGCCATTGTTCGCACCCCGGCGGAAATACGTCAGGCCGACCGGCTTATTCTGCCCGGCGTCGGGGCATTTGCCGACGCCATCGCCACTCTTAACCAAAACGGCCTTTCCGATGCCCTGCGTGATTTTGTGCGAACCGGTCGGCCTATGCTGGGCATCTGTCTTGGAATGCAGTTGCTCATGGAAACAGATTATGAAGATGGCACGCACACTGGCCTGGGCCTTATTCCCGGTGATTGCGTTCGTTTTACCGTGGATTCCCCGCCGCTGAACCTTAAGGTTCCACACATGGGCTGGAATGCCCTGCAATGGGAAAAACCCACACCACTGCTTACCGGTCTGCAACCGGGCGAACATGTTTATTTCGTTCACAGTTACCATGTGCGGCCAAAGGAACAAGCTGCCATTGCCGCCACAGCGGACTACGGCGGCCCCTTCGTGGCGGCTTTAAGCCACCGGAATATTTTTGCGACCCAATTCCATCCGGAAAAAAGCCAGGCGGTGGGTCGCGTGATTTTGAAAAATTTTGCCTCTTTTTAAGACAGAAAACCGTATTATGTCCATAAATTCGTCCATTGAATTGATCCCCGCCATAGATTTACGCAACGGCAAAGTAGTCCGCCTGCTGCGTGGCGACTACCAGCATGAGACCACCTATGGCGTAGACCCCGTCGATACCGCCAAGGCTTTTGCCGATGCCGGTTGCCGCTGGCTGCACGTTGTGGACCTTGATGGTGCCCGCGATGGCCGGGCGCATAATATGGATATTATCGAAAAAATCATCTGCTCCACCACTCTGCAGGTGGAGGTGGGGGGCGGTATTCGCAATGAAGAAGTCATGGAATACCTGCTGGCCATTGGTGCCCAAAGGCTTATTCTGGGCACCCGCGCCATTTCCGACAAAGACTGGTTCGCCGCCATGGCCAATGACGCCCGCTTTAAAAACCGTCTGGTACTGGGTCTGGATGCCCGCGATGGCCGCGTAGCCACCCATGGCTGGACCGCGGCGATCCAGAATCTTCCCTCCGCGCTGGATGTGGCGAGCGGTGTGGCCAAATGGCCCCTGGCGGGAATTATTTATACTGATATCAGCCGCGATGGCACACTTGCCGGCCCCAATGTGGCCGCGACCGAAACACTGCTCGCAAAAATTAAAACCTTACCCATTATCCACAGTGGTGGCGTGGGAACTCTCAAGCATATTGAGGCCCTGAGCCACCTGGATATTGCAGGCATTATTGTGGGGCGAGCCCTTTATGAAGGCACACTGGACCTCCGGCAGGCGGTGGAACTGCTGGCCGCAAAAAAATGAATCGGCAGAATTCATATCCGGGGGTATAGTAGACCCCATGAAAAGACCGAAGCCTTTCTACCACACTCGAACCTGGTTTCCCGATCTCCATCGGGAGGACTTTTCCTGCCCGGAGGCACATCACCCGACATCGCACCGGTTTGCCTCATGCGGGAGTGCGTGCGATATGGCCGCATCCGTCCGGATTCGACTCGCGGCATATTGCCAACGAACTTCCCTGAAAGGCCTGTGCCTTTTTTTGGGGCTTTTTCTTCTCTTAACTGCGCATAGTGCTTTCGGAAAAACCATGGTTAAATTGGCGACGGACGCCGCGCCCTTGCATGGCCGGTGGACCTGCCTGCGTATAGCTCTGCCGAAAAAATTGGTGGGCAAACGGGTGTTAATCCATTTGCGAGACCCGCATGGCGGCCCGGAGATTATCTGCCGCAGCGCAACGGATTCCCGCCTGACACTGGTTCCCATGGTTTTTGCATCTGTCAAACATTTGCCTCCGGGTCACTGGCCGCTGGAACTACGGGTAAGCCATGGCGCGGTTTCCGGAAAGTGGCGTCGCGTTGGAGTTGATCTACCAGAGTCAAAGGGTGAAGCCCAACAGATCGCCGCATCTCCCGGAACCCGCGGGCAGATTGCCGGTCTGCAAGTTCATGGAATTCTTCGGTCGGTCATCATTATGCCCGTCACGCGGCGGCAACTTCTGACCGCCTCGCCGCTTTGTTTTTCCGGTTGCCGTTGGTTGCTTGTTGGCAAGCGGAGTGTGGCTCTGCTGACCACGGCGCGACTTGAGAGCCTTCTGGCAATAGG
>JAJYPG010000296.1 GCA_021795535.1 Planctomycetota bacterium | reverse complement strand
TATCAGATCGCCCGATGCGGCTGAAAATTCCGGCTGCGGCCTGTGTGACCAGCACAATAATCCCGATGCACGCCAGATACTGATAATGATCAGCGACAAAAGTATATTCTTCCGTGTAAAAGGCAATGAAGCCCAGCAAAGGGGAAATCATCAATCCGTAAACACAAACGGCCACAAACGGCCCACGTCCGATTTTTCCGGATAAAGCCAGCAGCACCAGAGGAATAGCGAAGGCGGTAACCGGAAAAATCCATTCCCACGCCGCCGGATGGCTGATATGCCAACGCGGATAAACCGCCATCATCGGCCAGGGCCGGAAAAGCTTAAACGGATAAAACCACAGGTCCTTACCCGCAATAATTAAATGCTGCGCTACGGAAAATTGAAAACCGCGCCCCCTGGCTCCCGCCTGCCCATGCTCAATGTGAATGGTCATCCAAGCAGCCAGGAACCCCAGAACCATCCATGGCGCCAGCAGCAGAATATCACGTTTATTGATAAACCCGCGTTTCCATATCAACACGAAAAGCAGCACCGCCGGAACAATGCACGCATCGGTTTTAGAGCACAGGGCCAGGAAAAATGACAGCGTTGCCAGAGCGTAGAGTTTCCATTGACGTGCGGTTAAGATTGGCTCTCCAATGGCCCGGTCGCTCGTGAAATCCGCAAAACGTGTCCAGGCCAGAACCGCGGGAAATAAAAACAGAGCCGACAGAAGACTTTTTTGTTCGACCACCCATCCGACGGTTTCCACCTGCACTGGATGAATCGCCCATATCGCGGAGGCAATCCAGGCGCTGCGCAGACCTAGAGCCTTGAGAATCCGCCACAGCAATACCGCGTCCGCGGCCTGCATCACAATATTCAGCAGATGATAACCAAACGCATTGCCGCCCCAGATATGCCATTGGATATTAAACGCGGTAAAGACCATCGGATAATATTGAATGGAGTCATGTGGATTAAACCAGATATTCCAAAGTCCACGCCAATGATGGACAAAATGATTATGCACCAGCCAGCCGCCGTCATCCCAGATATAACCTGCCGTATGCAATGGCCAATAGGCCGCCGGCACCAGCAGAAAGATCGCCGCCGCGCCAAGAATAAATTTCCCCGTTGCCGGGAAACCCCGCAGCGACTCGGCAACGCCGGCGGGAGCCTCGGAGGGACTTTTAGAATCAGCGGGCAGCGGTGACAATTCGACCATAGACTCTATTTGAACATAACTTGCCCGGCATGGCAAAGAACCCCAGCAGCCCGGACGAAATCACAATTGAAAGTCGTAAATCCTACCAAGCCGCAAGAGCGCGGTAAGTTCATCAAGCGCTTTACGCGATTCCCGCAACAACGCCGGATCAGCGAGATCCGCGGGAGCCAATGATTCGCGATAATGCTTTTGCACCCAGCGCGTAAGCTGATGATAAAGCTGCGGCGTAAGACGCACGCCTTGGTGCATGGCCGCCAGTTCCTTTTTGGTCAGCACGACGCGCAGACGTAAACAGGCGGGCCCTCCGCCATTCAGCATGGACTGCCGCACATCAACAAATTCCACGCGGCTGAAAAATTGCTGCTGTTTCAGCAGGTCGATTTGCGCCTTGGCCGCCGGATGGTTTCGGCATTCCTCCGGCGCAATCAGGGCCATGTCGCCGCTAGGGAGTGTTACCAGTTGGCTGTTAAAAAAATAGGTCTGCACCGCATCCTTCAGTGATAAGTTATCCTCTATAATTTCCACGAAGCGCGGCGGCGCCATCAGGCGGTGACAGGCTTTTTGCAGCATCGCAATGCTCTGACGATCAAATGCCTGCTGATGATAAATCAATACATCCAGATTCCCCATGGCCACCAGATCAGTATGGAACGCTCCGGCATCGATGCACTCTCCGGCACGTTGGATCTCAAGGGCCTGATCTTCACGAATTAAATGCCGATGCCGCACCGCAATGCCCGCCCCCAGACTTTGCCGGGCCGGAAAATGATGCGGACATTCCAGCGGCTGGTACGGCAGTGCCGAATCAAACGTAAAAACCTCAAGGCCCTGATCGCCGTGCGATGCGGCGAGCCGCAAATAATTGGCCGCGCCTTCATCCCGTAACGTCCACGCGGCCGGCAGCGGATCATGCACTGTAAAATATCGGGCATTGGCAAACAGGACGCGTAAAATCCGAGTGTTGACGACCGGTTCCAGGGACCGATGTAATTCGGATAATAGATTAGCAGGGGTAAAATGCACCTTGCCGTCACGCGTATCAGCCGATGGCGATACCGTGGCCGCGTTGGCCGCCCACATCGCCGAACCGCTGCAGCTGTTGGCCAACATCAGCGGATTTTCCTTGGCGGCTTTGGCGATAATCGCCTGGTCTGACCCTCCGAAACCCAATGCCCGCAAAAATGGAAGATAAGGCCGTTCATGGGGTGGAAGCACGGCCTGCGGCACACCTAACTCCATCAGCAGCCGCATTTTGTCCAGTCCTTGCAGCGCCGCCTTTCTCGGATTGGACTTACGCCCCCGATTGCGCATAGACGCCAGATTCCCTGCGGCCAAACCGGCATAGTTATGCGTTGGGCCGACGATGCCGTCCAGATTCAGTTCCAGAGATTGACTCATTACACCACTCCAACATTTGCGATTGGTTCCACACCGGTCCGCATCTGAATTCTCAATGCGCGCTGTACAGCCCCCACCAGCATTGCCACAATTAACGCAACCAACAGACCGTTGGGCGGCGAAGATTTTGCGGCGTTGTCTTTTTTTTCCCCACCTTCCGCATCAGGCAAGATGTGCCATTCATCCACAGGATCGCCGGGACTTGCCGACGGCACGAGCAGCACAAATGCCGTCCAGGTGGGAAATACCGCCACACCGGGAATCGCTTCCGCGATGCACGCACAGACCATCGGCCACTGAAAGCCCAGAATCAGCGCCAGCACAACTGCCGTCACCACGTCGGCCAAATCATCTATCGGGTCAATAAAGCCAATGAGTCCGCCGCAGAGCAGGCGTAAGGTATCATTGAAAATCGCCACGCCCAGCGCGAGGATTTTTCTTCGTCGGGTCACGGGTCTGGAATGTATGACTGCCAGAAACGGATTCAACATACTGACAGGTTATATCAGATGACGCGCCATAACCCTAATTTCCTGCTGTGACAGAGCAAGAGCACGACGGGCTATTTACCCTTGTTTGGGAGCCGCGGTGGTGCCGTGGAGTTCCAGCTGCGTGGGCAGTACGCGCTGAATAAGCGGCTCCGCCGAGCCGTTGCCGGGCCAACTTAGCAGGCTGCTAAGTGCTTCAAAAGCCTCACGGCCAATTTCCTGCGCATCCTGGCAAATGGCCGAGAGCGCAGGGTAGGTCAGGAAACGGAGATCCGAATCATCAAAACCGATGATGGATAAATCATCCGGAATTTTCCAGCCGAGCTGCTGCGCGTCCCC
>JAJYPG010000295.1 GCA_021795535.1 Planctomycetota bacterium | reverse complement strand
AGAAGCCCCTTGGACTGTTTGCCTGAGCAATTTGCGGCAATTGGGGATGGCGGCAGAGGAATATGTCATCGTTTACCACGGCTCATATCCTCCGGGTTATTATGGCCTTATGGGGAATCCATCATGGGCGATTAAGAGCAAGTGGAACGGGCAAACGCATCAAATGGTTTACACGCCGGGAATTATGTGGATGGGCCAGACGAATCTGAAAGTTCTGGTTTGCCCATCTGTAAATTCAACCCCGGCAGCTGGGCAAATTGTTCTCGGTTACAACTATAACACCAGTTATATTGGCCATGGCAGTGGCGAATATAATCCCACTCCCGCAACCATTACCCAGGTGGCGGATCCTTCCGCATGCGCCCTGTTTGGCGACGGTGGCTATTACGGAGGCATCAATTACTGGATGCGCGCACCGGTTTTATTGAATCCTGTTCCGTCCAATGCGGATAATATTCTTGATAGGGAGCGGGCCGCAGGCACCCAGGCCTTCCGCCACATGGGGGCCACAAACGTGGTTTATTGTGACGATCACGCGGCATCGCAAACAGCATGTTACACTCTGACAGTGCCCAGGCCTTGGCCGGTTGGCCCTCAGACCGGTTTTTTATCCGCGGATAACTCGGCATATCAGACCCAATAGGCTATCTCATGGCTTGGTGGTTGTGGGAACAGAAAAGCGGCGTGAGCCGCCATGCGATGTCGGTGGTTGTTTTTTCACAGTGGAGCGAAAAACCCCCTCCAGCGGGTAAAAGGGCATTCTTAATAGCTCACGCTCATGTTCCTTTATGGTTCCACTTCCACACGTGAGTAGCTTTTGGATAACGCTTCTGAAAGTAAACGCATTGCTGCGGGACTGACTTTTACGCAGCCGGTTTGCGTGCTGATGCAGCGAATGGAAAATCCGCGGCGTCCGCTGCCCACAGGTGGCACAACTTCAATACGGTCCAAATCCATGGCGGCGGGGGAGTCCGCTGTTTGAAAATAGACGCTTTTAAGATGATAGCGGCCAGGGGCGGGTGGAAAAAGATCATCCGTGCGCATGGGTACGGAAATAATATAATTTGAACGTATGGACAAGTCTATTCTGTTGGCATGTAAAACCAGCGTCGCATCCACTGGTCCTAGCAATACCTTTATGCCCCGGCCCGCCTGCAATGTTCGCGGGTCAAGTTGCGGATTAAGCCGACGCAGCATGGCCGGGGTAATGCAATAAATATGCGCCAGATAATCGGGTGTTTGTCCTCGCCGTACAGTAATGAGGCGGCAAAGTGGATCACCCGGCACCAGGGCCGAGCTTATTACCGTCTGCCGGTTTATCTGATTCAGCAGCGAACGGATGTCCGTGGCCTGTTTTTCCCCAAGACCGGCCACGCGATGCAGCGCCCGGTTAAGCAGTTGCCGCGCGTTAATGGGGTTTCCCGCAGCCAGTTCCGCCCGTGCTTTGTGGAAAAGTGCTGTTGCCATGGAAAGTGATCCCGGTGAGAGCACATGCAGCACATTGGGGTGACTTGCGACGTGTTGCGCTGCGGAATCGGTATCGCTTGCACTGTTTGTGTTGTCTGTATCCACGGCATTTGCCGCGCTGGCCTTGTCGGTTGCGGACGCATCGTGGTTTTGGGTAATTGGGGTAAGTGTCTGTTTGTGCAGCGTGTGTAAAATGGATGTTCTTATCCGTATGGCCTGATACACGCCACCCGCGACCACAATGCCAACGACAATCCAGATCAGCCAACTGGAAAAGGTCTGGTCATTTTTTGCTTTTAAGCGGGATCGCATTGTCTGACCATATAAAGTAAAACACCCTCTCGTTTCACGTCTCCGTTTTTATGTACGTGTTCGACCGCAATTAACCGTGCGTTTGTCTGTAATGATCATTTCCACCGGAACATCGTGTGGTTCAACGGGAATTAAATCGGTAAGCAGTTGTTCATCAAAGCACAGGGCCACAGTGGTGCCACAGAGTTCGGCTTGTGAAAGAAAGCGGTCATAAAAGCCTTTCCCGCGACCAACACGATAGCCGTGAAGGTCAAATGCCAACCCCGGAACGGCCACAAGGTCAATCATGGAAAGCGGTACCGGTGTTCCCTTCTTAGGCTGACGCATACCCGGTAAATTCGGGTTGGATTCCGTTTCCAAAGAAGTAACTTCAACCGGTTCAATGGCTCGTTCCTGCCACAAAACGCGCGGCACGATGATGGATTTTCCCGCCTGCCATGCGCTAAGGGCCAGTGTGGAAGTTTCCACCTCGGACTCCATGGATAAAAAAAGCATCACGCTGTTGGCGGCGCGAAATGCCGGCGTGGCCGCCAACTGTCGGCATACCGCCTGTGACCGGGCATGGCGCTGTTCGGGCGATACGAGCCTGAGTGTCTCGCGCATCTGTTTACGAATGGCATTTTTATCCATCATTGCTTTTTTGTTTCCTTTCCGTCCGCGTTTTGTTGTGGCGTGAGTTTACGTCGTAATTTCCGCTGTTTCACGGAATCAAGCGGCACCGCCTCGGTCATTTGGGGCGGCAATCAAAAGTCACAACACCTCCGCAGGATAACATCCGCCAGCAACTCTGCCGTTGGGGGGCTTTTTTAACACCATATCACAGGCCCGTCAGGTTTCGGCCACACCTCGCTCTTCCGGCTGTGGCCCGCTCGCTTTACCCGCCTCCTTATCTATCTCCCGCAGCTTCTCCAAATATTGCCGAATGACGGCTTCATGGCCGCGGTTAACAGGTAAATAGTAACGCTTATCGACACCAAGATAAACCTGTGGCACATAACCATCGGCTGAATCGTGGGCATATTGATAGCCCTGGTGCCCCAACGCACTGGCTCCCGGATAATGGGTGTCACGCAAATGTTTTGGTACAGGCATCATCCGCTGTTCTTTAACATCAGTCATGGCGGCATCTATGGCCATGGTGGCCGCATTGCTTTTTGGACTCGTTGCCAGATAGGTAACAGCCTGAGCCAGAGTCAAACGACATTCGGGCATACCCACAAATTCCGTAATCTGCACTGCGGCGGCGGCCAGGACGGTGGCCATGGGGTCGGCATTGCCAATATCTTCTGATGCACAAATCGCAATGCGTCTGGCGATAAACCTCGGGTCTTCACCCGCAATGAGCATGCGGGCCAGCCAGTAAATGGCGGCATCCGGATCGCTGCCGCGCATCGCTTTAATCAGCGCGCTGGCGGAATCATAATGATCGTCGCCAGTTGGGTCATAGACCAACGCCTTGGCCTGGGCGCATTCCCTCGCAATTTCCAGCGTAATTTCCAAACGGGTTGGCGATTCATCACTTCCCGCGGCTTGCGATGGGGCCTGAGCGGATTGCCCGAATTGCGAGCGGACCGCAAGTTCCAATGCCATTAAGGCGCGTCGCGCATCACCTTCGCTTTGCACCGCCCAGTGCCGCACCGCCTCCGGTGCAATCGCTA
>JAJYPG010000294.1 GCA_021795535.1 Planctomycetota bacterium | reverse complement strand
AAATGGTTTACCAGAAGGTTGGCCGCCCGCCGACAACGTGCAAGTTCCGGCGGCCCGCTGATACGCATGGCCTGCCCGGCGGAATAGGGACCCAGACGCGTCCATTGTTTCATGAACAACTGGAAGCTGTTCAGTGCCATCCAGCAATTCGCGGCCATGGCCGCAGGCAATGCGGGAGTGCCATTCTCCAGGCGGTTTTCGGGCAACAGCGTACTGGATTGTTGTGAGCTATTGGTCATGGTGATGCGGAACTCCGAACCAGATAAAACATTGCAGTGCCATCCGCCTTCACCCGACACGTTAATGTTTCCACGGCTGGGGTATAAAACGTCCAACCGTGCCGCGATATTGCCGGTATTGGCTGCCATGCAGGCGAACCAGATAGCTTTCCTCGCGACGCGCCTCCACTTGCAACATGGCAATATGCACCAGCGCGGTTACCACCATCAAGGGGGTGGGAAGGGCCAGGAGCGTGCCAATCATTAAGAACATGGAAAGGGAGTAGATTGGATGACGCACAAAGCGATAGGCACCGCGCACCACCAATTCTGTTTTTTCCTTCGGGTCAATGCCTATCCGCCACGACCTGCCCATTTGACGCCAACAGACAAACGTCAAGATCAGGCAGATAGCGCCCAGAATACAGCCCGCAATGGCCAGGGCCGCTGTGGGCCAACCAAGAGCCGGAATCGGGGCAAGAAGCAGGGGACGCGGCGTGGGATCTAAAAGATAAATCCAGGGCTGAATGCACCATGCCACGATGGTTGGTGCCCACAAAAGTCGCATGAATTGTCCGACGCCTTCGCGGGGAATAACATTGGGATCTTTGCCTATATGGCGGCTGATGCGCCAGCTTTTCACCAGCACAGTGCCCCAATAAATCATCAATTCCAGACCGCAGGCCAGAGATGCGACTTTTATTAACCCATTTTCCAATGCCATGAAGTTCTGTCCGCCATACGCACATACTCAGACCTTATTGTAGCGGATGGAGTGGATGAGGCCAGCACGATGGCGTTTTGTATTAGTAAAGGCGTGTTGCCCGTATTATTATTATAGCTATTGGCAAAACTGCTTGCAGAACGGATCTTTGCGTTTAATCGCTGGTGCCGCTTGCCGACTTGAAGCGGCTGAGGACAGCCGCGCTCCCAAGGGCGTGCCTGCGGGGCACGCCTGAGTTTACGGGGTTCCCAAATAAAAACGGGCACACCCAGGTATAAGCCGCAAAAGGGTATGGCACACAGGTGGCGAATCGGGTAAAGTGACATGGTACGGTTCCATTGTAATTGAGATCGAGGTGGGTATTCAGATGGCTGCGGTGCGTCCCACATTTCACGAATCATGGCATCGTGTGGCGGATTTGAAGCCGCGACTGCGCGCCAGCATTCACATCTCACGCCAGTTTTTCCGTGGCCGCCGGTGGTATGTGGTGCAGGATCAGACCAATGACGCCTTTTCGCGTTTGAGCGGCCCGGGCTATCAGTTGATCGGATTGCTTAACGGATCGCGCAGCGTGCGCGAGGCTTGGGATATCTGCAATGCCAAACTCGGTGATGATGCGCCCACGCAGGGTGAAGTCATAGAGATGCTGGGGCAGCTCGCCGCCAATAACCTTCTGGAATCCGGCACCACACCCGATGCCCAGGCCATGTTTGACCGCTTTAAGCGGCGGCGTTCACGCGATATCCAGGGCCGGATGATGAATCTGCTGTTTCCCCGTATTCCGCTTTTTGACCCGGATGCAATTCTGGACCAGGGGCTGTTTCTGGTCGGATGGATCTTTGGCTGGCCGGGGCTGATCCTCTGGCTATTACTGATAGGATCAGCGACTTATACACTTTTGAACGCCGGACCCATGGTCGGAAAACTGCTGACCGATTCCAGCGGTCTGCTGCGGCCTGACAACTGGCTGCTCTTGTTTCTGGCGCTTATCGTCGATAAGTCCGTCCATGAATCGGGACACGCCATTGCCTGTAAAAAGTTTGGCAGGCGTTTTGGCACCGGCGGGGAAGTTCATGTCATCGGCATCATGCTGCTGATTTTCACACCCGTACCTTATGTCGATGCCTCCAGCTCATGGCTTCTGCCGGACAAATGGCGGCGGGCGATTGTCGGTGCCGCCGGAATGTGGATGGAATTTGCCCTGGCTGCCGTCGCGGCGATTATCTGGCGGTTCAGCGATCCCGGGTCAACGCTCCACGCCTTCTGCTACAACCTGATGTTTATCGCCAGCGTGGCCACGGTATTTTTTAACGGCAATCTTTTTCTCCGTTATGACGGGTATTACATTCTTTCCGACCTGCTGGAGATACCCAATCTGCTTGGCCGAGCCATGCAATATGCCATGTATCTTCTTCGTCATTACGCTTTTGGCGTTAAACAGGCCATCGACCCCAGCGAGACTTCGGGGCAACGGCGGTGGCTGCTGATTTATCTAGCACTTTCCGGCGTGGTGCGTGTGCTGGTTTGCACTGGCATTATTCTTTTTCTTGTGGCAAATCTCCGGCGCTATCCGCAACTGACTCTGTTGCTGTTGACCATGGCCGCCATCGCCACCGCAACCTGGCTTTTGGTGCCGCTGGCACGGGCGGCATGGTATCTGGTCTCCACTCCTGAATTAACGCACCGTCGGGGACGCGCGATCGGAATAAGCCTCGCCATCGCCGCGGTTATAGTGATCGCGGTTGGCATTCTACCACTGCCCCATCACAGCCGCGTGGTCGGCGTGGTGCGAACCAGACAGCAGCGCGGCGTTTACGCACAAAGCAGCGGATTCCTTAAATGGTATGCGCCATCGGGACAACTCCATCAATCCGTGCGCGCCGGCGCAGCGCTGGCGCGGCTGCGGAACCCCGTGCTCCAAGCCAGCCTGATACAGGCCAAAATTCGCCTCGCGGTCATTAGAATCAAACGACGCAAGGCGCTGGCGTCCAATCCCGCCATGGCACAAATATTGACCCGACAGCTTGCGGCGCTGCAAACGGAAGTTTTACACCTCAAGAATCGTGTGAACCACCTGCGCATACTCGCACCGGTTGGCGGCACCTGGATCAGCCGTGATTTGCAGCTTCGGATCGGCGGCTATGTCCGCCGTGGTGAAAGAATCGGGACCGTCGCGGATATCGCACATCCGCTTATTTACGCGCCAGCCAGTCAAGACAATGCCGGGCGGATTATTCGCTCCGGCTTCACACATATTGAAATGCGATTGGCCGGTCGGCCATCCCACCTGATCACAGCCACCCTTGCCAGGGTTTATCCCGGCGGCGGCACGCAACTGCCTTCCGCAGCTTTGAGTTATCTGGCCGGAGGCCCTTTCGCACCCAGCATTCACGCGCAAACGCCGGATCAAAGCGCGCAGCCATTTTTCATGCTGGTATTGAATCCGTCGCAAAAAACCCAACTGCTTCCCGGACAACGGATTATCGCGCGGGTACGATTG
>JAJYPG010000293.1 GCA_021795535.1 Planctomycetota bacterium | reverse complement strand
TCATTCCATGATTAAGAATCGCGGGGAAAAGAAAGAATCTGTGGGTCCATGGTATTCAATCATTGAAGGGGGAAAGAACCCTGGCAGGCTTAAACAATGGCTGGTAACCTGCCCGTGGCACAGCCCCCCTATTGTCGCGGCCCAAACACAAAAGACCTTTGATCAAACGAGGCAACGCGCTGTTTCCCCGGCAGAGTTGGAACTTCTGCGGCCAAAGATTTATCATCTGCCTGTTCTACCAAAGGGAAAGGCAAATCCGTGGCATATTCTGGCCGCCACCCATGCCGGGCCTGTGGCGATAGAACGCCGTTATGGTCATGGCTGGGTCATTTTCATTGCCTCGCCATGGCCGGCGTACAACCATGGCGTGACACAGCAGGGCAATCTGGATTTTATTCTGGCCATGGTGGGACGACGCCCCATTATTTTTGACGAATGGCAACTTGGCCTTGGGCACAGTGCCACGGTTCTGAATCTGTTAAGCAACAATGGCCTGATTCCGCTTTTGCTGCAGCTTTTTCTACTGCTGCTGGTTTTTTCATGGAGTCGCGCGGGCTATCCCGCGCAGCGTACGGCCATAACGCCGGCCCGGACCGATTCGGTGGCGGAACAGATTATTTCACTGGGCCATTTGTATCAGCGGTCACTTTCGCGGCAGGAGATACAGCTGCGATGCCATATGGAAGTTCGCCACCGCCTGGCCACAGCATTACGCTGTACACCGGAAGGACTTGCCACAGCAGCGGCAGCGTTGCGTCCTGAATTGGCGGCGCAAGTTCGACTTATGCTTAACCAGACCGCAGAACAGACAGATGCCACACGGAGTGCCACGGCGTCATCGCAAAACATATTCAGTAATAAAGAACAGTTAAAAATCCGCCATCAGGTGGAAATTGTATCACAATCATGGACCTTATGTGAGGAGTTAAAACGTGTCCGATATTCAAAATCCAGATCTTTTATGGACCATCGATACATTTACACAGGTGCGAGCGCAATTGCGCACGGTGATACGCGGTCAGGAAGATGCACTTGATTCCATGCTTGCCGCACTGCTTGCCGGCGGTCATGCGCTGCTTGAGGGGGTACCCGGAACCGCCAAAACGCTGGCTGTCCGCACCATGGCCCTGACGCTGGCCTGCCGTACCAAACGCATTGCCTTCACGCCAGACCTTATGCCCTCCGACATTACCGGCACGACAATCCTTACACCGGGCGACCGCGACTTTCACCTGCATGAAGGCCCTGTTTTTACCGACCTTCTTCTGGCGGATGAAATAAACCGAGCACCGGCAAAAACTCAGTCGGCCCTGCTTGAGGCCATGAGCGAACGTCACGTCACCATAGATGGCAACCGCCATCCGCTTTCTCCGGTCTTCACGGTTTTTGCCACGCAGAACCCGGTGGAGTTTGAAGGCACCTATCCGCTTCCTGAAGCACAGCAGGATCGATTCCTATTGAAAATCCCACTGGAGTATCCCGGAGAGGAGGCCGAGCGTTTTATTCTGGAGCGCACCAATGAAGGAAAACCACTGGACAATCTGGAGGCGGCGGAATTAAAACCCCTGCTGGATATTCCCGGTTTACAGCGGGCACAAAAGGCTCTGGCCCAGGTTCGCGTCGACCCGCCGGTAATGAAGTATATGCTGGATATTGTGCGGGCAACGCGGCGGCATGATGCGATTTTGCTGGGCGGCGGCCCACGCGCATCGATCGCGCTGCTGGTTTGTGCCAAGGCGTGGGCACTTTTACGTGGACGGGATTTTGTGTCACCGGATGATGTCGTGCGACTGGCCGAACCGGTGCTGGGGCATCGTGTAACCCTTTCCGCCGATGCGGAAGTATCCGGTGCAAGAAAATCTGAAGTGCTGGGCCAGATTATGGAAAAGCTGGAGGTTCCCCGATGAGTGTTCCAGGCCGTCTTACCTTGTGGTGCGTCGCAATTATCGCTCTGGTAATGCTGGCGGTGGCATTTGTGCCATCATCCGCCGCGCCGGGTGGCCTGGTGGCCATCGGCATCGGACTCGATGCGCTGCTGGGCGGGATTTGCCTGCTGGAAGCCTTGGCACTGCGTCACGCCAAAGTTGTTCTCACGCCAGATTTTCCTCCGCGCGGCGAAGTGGGCAAACCCCTGACCATCATCTGGCATATTGAAAACCGCGGATCGCATACGCTTTTTGTTGAATTGGAATTCCCCGGATCCGCCGGTGGCCGAGCGAATGATTCAACCGCCGGTCTTCCCTGGCAGTGGCTTTCTCCGTCCGTTGGCAACTGGATTATCCACCCGCGTGAATCCATTGATACGAGCTTCACGCTTATGCCTTTGGTTCGCGGCATTCTGGCATTACCCCCGCCAATTACAACCATCGCATCGCCCCTGCGACTGATGCAGCAACGGACCCAGGCCGTGATTCCTTCCAACATTACCATCTATCCAAACATGCAGCCGATACGCCGCTATGAAACGCTGCGTCGCAACCGTGCGTTAAGTCAGATAGGCATGCACAAACGTCGCCTGGTGGGAGCTGGTCGCGAATTTGAGCAGTTGCGTGACTATCTACCCGATGATGAATTCCGTGACATTAATTGGAAGGCTTCCGCCCATCATCGCAAACTCATCACCAATGTATTTCAGATGGAACGCAGCCAGGATGTGCTGCTTTGCCTGGATGCCGCACGCATGATGGCAATGCCCGTGGCGGGACGTACCGCCCTGGATTTTTCCATTGATGCCGCCATTCTGCTGGCGCATACGGTGCAACGACAGGGCGATCGGGTGGGCGCGGCGATTTTTCGCGATCAATTGACAACATTCATTAAACCTGCGGGCGGCGTGTCCGCGGTTCGCCACATTATTAAAGTACTGGTGGAAATTCAGCCGCAAAGTCTGTTTCCCTCTTATGCCAGCCTGGTCGAGGCTATTCGCATACGCCAGCATCGGCGAGCGATGGTCTTTCTTTTCACAGATTTGAATGACCCTCAACTGGCAACAAATTTGGCGGAAGTGGTCGGAACCCTGCGTCATCGACATTTGCTTACGATCATCTCACTGCGCGATCCACTGCTGAATCAGGTGGCCGGAGGTCCCGTGCGAAGCGCTACGGGGCTGCATCAAATGCTGGCAGCCAGAGAACTGGTACACCAGCGGGACAGCCACAAAAAGGCCCTTACTCTGGCTGGTGCGGGCCTTCTGGAAAGTGATGCGGATTCACTTTCAATTGCCCTTATCAACCGATATCTGGCAATAAAGTCTCGCCAATTGGCCTGAAACGGAATGTGGCATTTTGTCGGGATGTATAAAGAATCGCAAATTCTGGGGTAAAATACTGGAGCCTGTCCAAGTAATCGCCAGTCATTACTTGGACAGGCTCTAGCCAACAAAAGTGGGTGCAGCAAAGCCGCTACGGTCCGAAAATGGAAAAGAGCACCTGGTACAGATCGGA
>JAJYPG010000292.1 GCA_021795535.1 Planctomycetota bacterium | reverse complement strand
AGGCGGATTAGTCAAATTAAACACTTTCCGCCGCGAATTCGCGGCGGCCCCATTGAAGCAATCCAGACGCAAATGGAACGTCTGCAGACTTCCTCTTTCCGCCGCGAATTCGCGGCGGCCCCATTGAAGCAATAGAGAGTAGGGATTGTACCCGATTTTGACTGTCCCCTTTCCGCCGCGAATTCGCGGCGGCCCCATTGAAGCTGGGAATTCCTCGGCCCAACGAAGGTGAAGAAGTGCCTTTCCGCCGCGAATTCGCGGCGGCCCCATTGAAGCCAATTTGATTTGAACAACGTTAAACTGCTTGCACTCTTTCCGCCGCGAATTCGCGGCGGCCCCATTGAAGCGGTCCCCGTGTTCGTCCATTGGCAGGCGAGACGCCTGCGGCACTCTTCCGCATTCCGCCAAATCGCGGGTGGGCATGGACATGATCCAATCTGTCTCATAACATTGCACTTTAATTGCGACTTCCGCAGGGATTGCGGGATGACGTGTGCCTTAAACAATGGATGTCAAGGGGTTCCCATGGCTGATGTTTCACCGGTAAAAACTGACTCAACGACTGGCGGGGATAGTGCCGGTCCCATTCCCATGTTTGAACTTGTGACGCAGTACCAGCCGCTGCGGCGGGAGGTGGAGCAGGCTATTCATCAGGTGTTGGAATCAACGGAATACATAGGAGGAGCGGCGCTCCGGCGTTTTGAGGAACATTTGGGTGAATTTTGCGCGGCGGAGGCTGTGGCGGTTAGTAGTGGCACGGATGCGATTCTAGCGGCGCTGATGGCCTTGGGCATTGGGCGTGGGGATAGCGTGATCACGACGCCTTTTACTTTTTTCGCCACTGCGGGGTGCATCGTGCGAACTGGCGCCAGGCCGGTGTTTGTGGATATTGATCCTGCGACATTCCTGATTCAAACCCGGCAGGTTGCCGCCGCCATGACCAGTTCGACGCGGGGCATTCTTCCCGTGCATCTGTTTGGCCAGTTGTGCGATATGGAGGCCCTGGCGCAGGTCGCGTGCGGAACAAAGGCGGTGGTGATAGAAGATGCGGCCCAGTGCATTGGCGCGCGTGATGGACATGGAAAAATGACCGGAGAATGGGGACATGCGGCGTGCCTGTCGTTTTATCCAACGAAAAATCTTGGTGCAGCCGGCGATGCCGGCGCGGTGCTGACGCGCGATCCGGAATTGGCGCGGCGGCTGCGGCAAACCCGCCAGCACGGCGAAACCGCGCGGTATCACCATTCATTTGTGGGGGGGAATTTTCGGCTTGATGGCATTCAATGCGCGGTGCTGGATGTGAAGCTTAAATATATAAATAAATGGAATGAACGGAGGCGGGAAATTGCCGGCATATACAACGCCCGCTTTGCCGGGACCGAGGTTCAGTCGCCGGTGGTTGTGCCCGGTGCTTATCATGTCTATCACCAGTATGTGGTGCGGGTTCCGCAGCGCGATGCCTTGCGTGATTACCTTGGAAAAGCAGGTATCGGGTGCGCTATTTACTATCCTCTGGCCCTGCATTTGCAGGAATGCTTTGCCGATCTTGGCTATAAGCCTGGCGCGTTTCCGGTGGCTGAGCAGGCCTGCCGCGAAGTTCTGGCTTTGCCGGTCTTTCCGGAACTAACCGACGCCCAGGCGCATCGGGTGGCGGACGCTGTTTTGGCGTTTTATCGCGGCTGATCCGGAGAAGCAGGGGCTTTACTTCTTTTGCGGAACGTCTTTTGTTGCCGGCACGGGACTGAATTGATGCGTGGGGTTGGGGTCTGGACGACGAATCATCCAGATTAAAAATATCACGCCAAAAATCAGCATCGGCACGCTGTAAATAATTCCCAGGCTTATCCAATGGCCGAAGATGAGTTTGGGCTGATCGCCCACGCGGAACTGTTCCCCGATGATGCGCATAATGGGATAGCCGACGGCAAAGGTTGCGGCGGCAATTCCTTCTTTCGACCATTTTCGTCCGACAAAAAAGCATATAAGAAAGAGAACGAGGCCCTCAAAAAAGGCCTCAATAAGTTCGCTGGGGATACGTGGGGGCAGAATGTGGCGAAGTTGTGCCACGACAAACGGATGGCCTTCGCGTGAGAGATTCACAATTTCCTGCCGCGGGTTCGTGGCCATGGCATGAGCCAGATTCGGGTGGCGCAGCACAATTTGTTCTTCAAGCTGGTGTACCGCCTGCGGGCTGACGGTTGGTTCCGTAATCAGTTGCGGGGGAAAGATCAATTCCGTGGGGTATTGGACCGCCAGTGGCCCATGCCAGACATGGCCATAAAGTTCGCCGTTTATGAAGTTGGCAATTCTTCCAAAAAAGAGTCCTATGGGTGCAACCATGGCGCCACAATCCAGCAGGTTCATCCAGCGGTATCCGTGTCGGCGGCCAAAAAACCATGTGGCAACAAAAACACCGACAATTCCGCCGTGCGCCGCCATGCCGCCATCCTGCACCATAAGCAGGCTCCACCATGGAAACTGGGATGAGAATGTGGTGAACATGTTCGGACGGTAGAGAGCGGCTTCACCCAGACGCCCACCGATCATGACACCAAAAATCGCCACAAACAGAACAAAATCCGCGAGCTTGTCGCGAGGCAACAACATGCGGCCTGTTTTAATAAAGCGGCTCATGAGCAGGTAGGCGATGATGAATCCGGTGAGGTAGGCGGTACCATACCAACGTATGCCAATGCCGGAGTTCCCCCACTGCCAGATAAATGGATTAAGGGTTTCAATATAGTATGCCAGAATAGGGGTCACGTTGCTCCTTTGCCATTTCACATTGGGCCGTTGTTGGCTTATTACCGTCCAGACGCCTGCCAGGTTCGCGCCACAGCCAGGTTTGCACATCCGCATGGGCAAGCTGAATCAGCCGGATTCCCCTGCCGGACGCACCGTCAACATCCATACTTTACCGAAAGAGCAAAGTTTCTTACACTGCTTCATCAATATTGGCTCCTCGATCGTGGTCATTTCCGTGGTCATGTCGGGTGGATTTGCCGGGATTGATGATTTGGTGGGCGTGATAATTTTTCCGGGCCGGTCGGAAAGTGGCTGTTTTGGCCTAAAATACATGCCAAAAATGTGTTCGACGAACTGGCGAAAGCGGCTGAGGACAGCCGCGCTCCCAGAGGCCCGGATAAAATTGTCACGCCCGTTTTGGTTGTGACGCAATTTTGAAGGATATGGCATGGTTTTTGTAAAGTCGCAGCGGTTGCAGGCTCTTCCGCCCTATTTGTTTATTGAAATAGATAAAAAAAAACGAGATCTGATGGCCGCCGGGAAAGATGTCATTAATTTAGGCGTTGGCGACCCTGATTTGCCCACGCACGGTTTTATTATTGATGCGATGGCCAAGGCCATATATGACCCGAAAAATCATCGTTATCCATTTGATGAGGGCGTTCCGGCGTATCGTCATGCGGCAGCGAGGTTCATGGAAAAGCGCTTTGGCGTCATTG
>JAJYPG010000291.1 GCA_021795535.1 Planctomycetota bacterium | reverse complement strand
CACCATGCATAATATCCAAGGCGCGGAGCGCCTTTTTCAAATTCACAGGCCGCCCAATTTCAATGGCGGATGCAACCGTATGGGGGTGAATGTCATGTTTATCCATGTGGATGTAGTGGTTTTGAATGGCTGCGGAATCGACCATTCCGCCATTCCAGGTCAGTCCCTGTTTGACCAGTTCATGCAGGGTATTGGCACCAGACGCGTTAATAATGGCCAGACGCGGCACCCGGCGGATCAGCCCCAAGGCGAGTAGTTCCGCAAAAGCTTTGCCAAAGGCCGAGCAGTTCCCCAGATTTCCGCCCGGAACAATAATCCAGTCCGGCACTTCCCAGTTAAGGGATTCCAGAATGCGATACATGATGGTTTTCTGCCCTTCCAGGCGGAAGGGATTCACCGAATTCATCAGATACAGGCCGAGTTGTCCGCTGACCTGTCGCACACGTGCCAGACAGGTGTCAAAATCACCTTCAATTTGTAAAGTTCGTGCGCCATAATCCAAAGCCTGGGAGAGCTTGCCAAATGCAATTTTCCCTGATCCAATAAAAACAATGCCCTGGAATCCATTTTGTGCCGCATACAAGGCCAGTGATGCGGATGTGTTTCCGGTGCTGGCGCAGGCGACGCGTTGCGCGCCAACCATGCGTGCATGGGTGAATGCCGCAGTCATGCCGTTGTCTTTGAAACTGCCCGATGGGTTCATGCCTTCATATTGCAGCCAGAGTTGTCCGGGCCAGATGCCCATCTGCCGTCCAAGACAGACCGCGTTTTGTAAAAAAGTCTGGCCTTCGCCAATGGTGCAGACCATGGCATCGGCACAGAACGGAAGTAAATCGCGAAACCGCCAGACGCCGGAATAATCCAGTGGAAAACGGCGATTAAGCCATCGCTGCTGAAAATCGCGCAACTTCGCGGGCGGATTGGCTTTTTCCCATTGATATTCAATGTCCAGCAGTTCGCCGCATTTCCGGCAGGAAGTAAGTGATTGGCCGACATCATAGGTTGCGGCGCAAACGGGATTGATGCATTTTTGAAACGCGATGCTTTTCATAGTGCAAATTTTATACGCAAAACCGCCCTGAGGCTATGGGCGCATATCCGCTACGGAAATGCGGGCTCTTCCGTCTGGTGCGGGAATTCAAATACCACTGCGATTATTTTCAGCCACACTGTTTGCCCTGGTCATGATCCCCGTAAGCTATAACAGTAAAACCGGAATGGCGATTATGCTGATCCGTACGGGCAAATTCAAGCACGAATCCCATTCACGTTATGGGAACATCAAACCAATTCCCTATGTGCTCATGAGGCATAGCAACCTATCTTTGCAACACTTGCGGCGTCCCGATCCCAACATTTGTTGGGATCGGGACTTTAATCTTGCGAACGCTACGGTATACATTCCGAATATTGCGGACTAACCGGATTGTTGCATCCGCCGCGCCGTTGCGATGCGTTGTTATTTGGTGCTGTAGCTGGCTCCGGTTGATTCCTTCACCGCGGCCTGCGCTGCGGACAGGCGGGCGATGGGAACACGATAGGGGGAGCAGCTTACATAGTTCAGGCCGACGCGGTGGCAGAATTCCACTGACGACGGATCTCCGCCATGTTCGCCGCAAATACCGACCTTAAGGTCCGGACGGGTGGAGCGACCCTTGGCCACAGCCATCTTGATCAGTTCGCCAACACCTTCCTGATCGAGTGCATTGAACGGGTCTTTGGGGAGAATTTCCAGTTCCACGTAGCGCGGCACAAACGAGGCAACATCATCGCGCGAGAAGCCAAAGGTCAACTGCGTAAGATCGTTGGTGCCGAAGCTGAAGAATTCAGCTTCTTTGGCAATCTTGTCCGCAGTGATGGCGGCACGAGGGATTTCAATCATGGTGCCAACTTTATAGGCGACCTTTTTGCCCGTCTGGGCAAAAACCTCCTTGGCCACTTCATGTACCTTGGGCAACAGGAATTCCAGTTCCTTCACGGTGTGAACAATGGGAATCATGATTTCCGGAAGAACCTTGATTCCCTTTTTGGTGACTTCCACCGCGGCCTGAAAAATGGCCCGCACCTGCATCTCCTGAATTTCTGGGAAAATAACCGCCAGACGGCAGCCCCGGAAACCCAGCATGGGGTTGGATTCATGCAATTCGGTGACGCGCCGCTTGATTTTCTCCAGCGGCACTTTCATCTGACGGGCCATTTCACGCTGGTTCTTCTCCTCATGCGGAAGGAACTCATGGAGTGGGGGGTCCAGCAGACGTATGGTTACAGGCAGGCCGTCCATGGCTTTGAAGATGCCACTAAAATCTTTCCGCTGATAGGGCAGAAGCTTTTTCAGGGCGGCGCGGCGATCTTTTTCGTTGTCGGCCAGAATCATTTCCCGAACGGCAACAATGCGGTCCCCTTCAAAGAACATGTGTTCGGTGCGGCAAAGACCAATACCTTGGGCACCAAAGTCGCGGGCGACTCGGGCGTCATTGGGGGTGTCGGCATTGGTGCGTACAAGCAGTTTGCGGGCCTTGTCGGCCCAACTCATCAGCGTGCCAAAATCTCCGGAAACGGCGGGCTTAACCGTCGGAACCGCGCCGGCGAACACCAGACCGGTGCTGCCATCCACGGAAAGAGTGTCTTTCCGCGTGAATTTACGGGTCTTTCCATCCGAGCCAATCACGGTGATATGGCCGGCATCCGCATTGATATTCAGTGCGCCACAGCCTGCCACGCATGGTTTGCCCATGCCACGGGCGACAACGGCGGCGTGACTGGTCATGCCGCCGGTGCTGGTCAAAATGCCAACTGCGGTCTGCATGCCACCAATATCTTCAGGGGATGTTTCCTTGCGCACCAGAATGACTTTTTCTCCAGCGGCGAAGCGTTCTTCGGCTTCTTCAGCGGTAAAGGCCAGCGTGCCGACCGCCGCACCGGGCGATGCGGGCAAACCTTTGGCCACCTGATCACGCTTGGCTTTGGGGTCAAAAGAGGGGTGCAACAGTTGATCCAGACTGGCCGGGTCCACACGCAGAATTGCGGTATTCTGGTCAATTAGTTTTTCCTTCACCATTTCCACCGCACAGCGAACGGAGGCCTGTGCGGTGCGTTTGCCGTTGCGGGTTTGCAGCATATAGAAGGTGTTGTGTTCAACGGTGAATTCCATATCCTGCACATCGTGAAAATGCTTTTCTAGAAGGTCTTTCACGCGAAGCAGTTCGGCATAGGCATCGGGCAGAAAGTTGCCCATTTTCACAATTTCCAGCGGCGTGCGAATGCCGGCGACAACATCCTCGCCCTGCGCGTTGACCAGAAATTCGCCATAAAACACATTTTCTCCGGTGGATGGATCGCGGGTGAAGCACACGCCGGTGGCACAGTCATCCCCCATGTTGCCGAATACCATGGCCTGCACGTTAACGGCGGTACCGGCAAGACCGCTGATTTCATTGATCTGGCGGTATTTAATAGCACGCGGGC
>JAJYPG010000290.1 GCA_021795535.1 Planctomycetota bacterium | reverse complement strand
AGAAATGTCACGGGTACTCGTTTCAATAGAAGTGTCACCCCTGGGAGGCTTGATTTCGCCGCGGCCACCACCCGCCAAGACCCCCTTTTACATGCCGCGCCGCCACGAGTGATCCGGACGCGGACATTGCGGCTTTTTACGCTGAACTTTCCGGCAATCTGTAACCTGTAACCCGGACAGACTCCCAGGTAAATGTTATGACAGTGCATTGGAGGCGTTGGGCGAACGAATAATATCCTGTAATGCCGTTACATGGTCTTCAAAGGCTCGGCGGCCGGTGCGCGTGACGCTTAAATAGGTGACCGGCTTTCGGCCCACGAATGCTTTGCGGGCTGAAACGTAGCGCGCCGCAGTGAGTTTATCCAAATGCGAGCCTAAGTTTCCATCGGTGCAACCCAGGCGACCGCGCAGAAAGGTGAATTCAACTTCCGCATCAGAACCCGCCGCCGCCAGAGCCGACATGATTTTCAGCCGAACCGGCTGGTGAATGATTTCATCCAATTGCGGCATATTTTCACCTCGCCCGCAGAGTCAGAAAAATACCGGTTGCCAAGAGTGTTAATCCGCCCGATACGCCCATCCATACATTGAGCACCTGTGGCTGATTTGCAAATAAGCCGAACCCCGTCATAGCCAATAGCGTCACACCAGCGCCCAGCCAGATCATAAATGGCATCCGCCCCAATAAGCCGATAGCCACATACGCAAACATCACCAGTGTGACGATGAACACTACCGCGCGGGCACTTCCGGCCGGTGCCAGCAGATACATCCAGAAGCAGCCGTAAGCTAGAAGTGCCGCCCAAAACCAGAGGACCCTTGAGCGCATGATCTCCGATGACTTGCAGCGAATGCCGGCGTTGGATCGTCGCATGGTCAGCGCGCTGCCGACAAAGCCGATGCCGTCACCAATCAACCATATCCAACCGCTGTGGGTGGGAGCCAGCGCCGTCAGCGGAAAGCAAATCAGCCAGATAATGCCCCATAGGATTAATATTGGTCCGATTCGCCGATACATGCTGTGGTTGCGCATGAGTGCGGCCATGGTGTCGGTCTGTCCCAGCATGTCCTTGGCTTCCTGTGGTGTAATTTCCATAAACATTCTCCTTTATTCTTAAAACAGCGGATCATTAGTCAGCACGTGCCGATACCAATCTCGACGCTCTGTATTACAGAGTACTCTGTGTTAAAATAAAAGTCAAGCGGCACCGCGATTCTCGCGACAATTGGGGCAACTGATTGGCATCATGGAAGACAAAACGGTGGTTTTTTGAGAAAATAGAGCCGGATTAAAAAAGAGACCCCGAAATGATCAAAAAATTGTGCCTCAAGAATTTTAAGAACTTCAAGCAAGCGGAGCTTGACCTCGCGAAATTTTCTGTACTCGTTGGCACCAATGCCTCCGGAAAAAGCAATCTGCGCGACGCATTTCGTTTCATTCATGGTGTTTCGCGCGGCTATACGTTGGCTGAAATTATCGGGGCAAAGTACATTGAAGGTGGTGTTCTGCAATGGTCCGGTCTGCGCGGAGGTACGCGCGAATTAGTATTTGACGGTGGATCTACCTTTGAGCTGAAAATTGATCTCACTGCCGCAAGCTATGAAATCGAGCTTGATGTTGGCAGTAATGGAAAACCGCCGAGGGTATTGCAGGAGCGTTTAACAGGTCCCCGTGGCTATATATTTGACTCTCATCCCTCAGATGATCCGCCCGACCAAGAGCATAATCCGCGGTATGTATTCGTCCGGCTGCCGCGTGACGGACAAAATCGCAAGCATGGAAAACGCTTGCGTTTTGCAGCCAACCAGCCGGTACTTGCTCAGATTGTGGAAAGCGGTGACTCTACTAAAGGGGTTATCGCGGCGGCGAAAGCGGTGATTTCGGAGTTGCAGTCCATGCGATTCCTGGACTTGGCCCCCGACGCCATGCGCAGGCCGTCGCTGCCCGGCTAGAATATCCTTGGCGACCAAGGCGATAACCTGTCGTCGGTATTGCAGGCCATTTGCGCCGATGATCATGCTAAAGCCGCCGTTATCAACTGGATCAAGGATCTCACGCCATTGGATGTAACTGATTTTGAATTCGTTCCCGATCAGACAGGAAAAATTCTGGCTTTCATGGTCGAATCCGGCGGACGGAAAACCTCCGCGTATAGCGCGTCCGACGGAACGCTTCGATTTCTGGCAATGATTGCCGCCCTGCTGGGGCCTGAACCGGCACAGTTCTATTTCTTTGAGGAACTGGAGAACGGCATTCACCCGACACGGCTGGCGCTATTACTGCAATTGATTGAACAGAAGACTGCGAAGGGAACCATCCAGATCGTTGCGACATCGCACTCTCCTCAACTTCTGGGATTGTTGTCGCCGGATGCCCGCAAAAGTGCTTCTCTGGTTTACCGGCTGGAAGGCAGTCCCGATGCCGGGATTTGTCGAATCACTGAAATTCCCGAAGCCAATCGCGTGCTCGAAGATAGCGATCTGGCCCGGCTGCATTCCTCCGGCTGGTTGGAAAATGCCGTTGAATTTACCCGCCCGGACGTACCATCGCGTGCCGGAGAGATTGGAGCATGAACATCCTGCCATTAGAGCGCTCGACGCCGTCGGGAAATTTGCCGCGTTGATTTCCCATTTCGTGAGACTGCATATGCGGTGACATGACCGCTGATGTGATATAATGTTTCTCTGTTCGCCAGGGGTGTTCCGATGAACTGGAACTGAGAATAAACCCTTGGAACCTGACCCGGATTGTACCGGCGTAGGGAGCGCGAGCGATGACCGCCACGTTATTTTGCATCGTTCCCGCTTTTCGTTTTTTTCAGGGGTGGCTGTTTTTCGGTGTTGCTGTATGAGGCCGCAACGGCTCTGCAGTCAAACGTGATGCGGAATCCGGCATAAGGTGCCGGCATTAATGCCCGCATCACAACGTGTTTGAGATTGGTTTATATGTCCGCCGGAGCGGATAATTTAAGGAGTGCTCGATGATGATTCAGGCTGCTAATAATCCTGTTACCCAATATGAATTCGCGTGCGCGGGATTGATAACCCCGCAAATGATTCGCGTAGCCCAGCGTGAGGCGCAGATGCCGGAATTTATCCGACAGGAAGTAGCCCGCGGACGATTGGTGATTCCTGCCAATATCCGGCATTTGCGGGGAGCGGGTGGTCAGGCAGCGGTGTCTCCGATGGAAATTCAATATGATCCATCCATGGATGCCGGGCACCCGGGCGCACGGGGTGATGCCCGGCGACTGTGGGTGAATCAAACGGTGGCGCAGCGAAGTAATATCATCACCGATCCGAACGCATTTAAGGGACTGCGATCCGCCAAAAGATTAGACCCCATGGCCATTGGCCGCATGGTGACTACCAAAGTCAACGCCAATATTGGAGCCTCGCCGGTTTCCAGCAATACTGCCGAGGAAGTTGAAAAATTACACTGGGCGCAAAAGTTTGGTGCTGATACGCTC
>JAJYPG010000289.1 GCA_021795535.1 Planctomycetota bacterium | reverse complement strand
GTTTTGCCGTGTGTCGCGTATGACACGGTCTATTCTGTTCACCAACGGGAGGCGCCCTTGAACGCACTAACCAAAATCTTCGTTGTTTTGCAACTCGTGCTGGCACTGGTCTTGTCGGTGCTGGTCATACAGTTCATTTACAAGCAGGACCGCTACAAAACGGAAGTGCTTACGCAGCAGAAGACGGCGATTGCGTCAGCCGCGGCACTAAGTGCGGCGGAGCAGAGCAATCTGGCTCTGCGACATAACCTGTTGCGGGCCAACCGGCTGGCGGCCAGAGAGACGCGGCAGTTGCAAACCCAGATTCTGGCATTGCAGGGGAAGCTTTCCGATGAAGGCATTACGATTGCCCAATTGAAAGCCACCGCGTCGGCGGCGGGCACGAATGTGACCCTGCTGACCAACACAGTCAATTCACTCAACAAGCAGGTTGCCAACCAGACCGCCCAACTCAACAATTTGCGGCCCGCCGAACTTAAATATATTAATGAAAACGCACAGTTGAATCGTCGCAATGACGAGCTGACCAACCAGCGTGATGCGGCGGAAAAGACCATTCAGACGCTGCAGGAAAGCGTGGTGGCGTTGAACAAGAAATTGCGCGGGGCAATGGCACAAGCGACTATGGCCAAGGGGACGGGTAGTTCCGCATCCTTGACGGCCCTTATGGGTGTGCCAACATCGGTTCTGGTAAATGGCACGGTGCGTAATGTTCGCGTATTCAATGGCCACACATACGTCAGTACCACCCTTGGCACCAAAGATGGTGTTACCAAGGGCACCCGCCTGACCATTTACAATGGCCAAAAATATATTGGCGATATTATTGTGCAACAGGCGGATGCCACGGAATCCATCGGCATGGTCACGCTGATGGCACCCGGAGCCAAAGTCACCGTGAACGAAATGGTCATGAGCGGCCCTGGCTCGTAAGCCGGTCTCCCCTTTGCGTCCTTCCCGCGGCTTTCGGGCTTTTGCGGGGTTTGTTTGGGGGTTGGGGGCGGTTAAAGGCCAGCCCTTGCAACCCCAGAATAAAAATTGCCGGGAGTTATCATGTCGCGTGTCAATCCCCCAGGTCGTGTGTCAGTTCGGCCACAACCCAATGTCTACTCCGCGTTGGCCCTGATTGGATTTCTGGTCACTCTTGGAGCGCTTATTTATGTCTTGGTGGCCTACAAACAGATGATCGGCTTCTAAGCATTCAATTTAAGAGCGATCCCCGCCGTTGCTGTGGCGGACGGAACAGGCGTTGTTTGAAGACATGTGATTCAAAAAGGCCCGGAATTCCGATAATAATATTAGCCGCAATCTCGTTTACGCGGCCAATGGCACCAAGGAAGCCAGAGACAACTGGTTTGCCAATGCGGTATCGGGACGTGGCGTTGCCGCATGGTAAACAAAAAATCGGAGCGTTATCGCGTGTTTTTTGATTCAGCTCTTGGCTGGTTTTCCCTGGATATGGGAATAGACCTGGGAACATGCAATACGCTTGTTTGCGTTCGGGGGCAGGGAATCGTCCTTAATGAGCCTTCAGTGGTTGCAGTGCGGAAAGGCACCAATATTGTGCTGGACAACGGCACAGCCGTTGGACTAAGGGCCAAGGAAATGCTCGGGAAAACTCCCGGCAGCATCACCGCGATCCGCCCGCTGAAAGATGGCGTGATCAGTGACTTTGAAATAACCGAAGCCATGCTGACCTATTTTATTCAAAAGGTGCATGGCCGACGGCGCTGGCTTAAGCCTCGCGTTCTTATAGCCATTCCGTCGGGAATTACCGCAGTGGAAAAACAGGCGGTTTTTCATTCCGCTATGCAGGCCAACGCCCGCCGCGTGTATCTGGTAGAGGAACCCAAAGCTGCGGCGATTGGCGCGGGGCTTCCCTTTGGTGAACCGATAGGCTCAATGATTGTGGACATTGGCGGCGGAACCACCGAAGTGGCGATTATTTCAATGGCCGATATAGCCGCAAGCGAATCCATCCGCACTGCGGGCGACAATTTTGACGAGGCCATCGTCAACCACATGAAAAAGACCTACAACCTGATGATTGGCGATCTATCAGCCGAAAGAATCAAGATAGAAATTGGCTCAGCCGGTCCCACCGGACCGGAAAACACCATGGAGGTCCGCGGTCGCGATATGATCAGCGGCCTGCCCCGCAAATGTATTATCACCAGCGAGGAAATACGCGAGTCTTTGCAGGAACCGATAGGCAAAATTATCGACGCCATTACGGTTACGCTGGGCCGCGCCGAACCTGAGCTTGCCGCCGACCTGGTTGAAACGGGCATTTGCCTGGCGGGTGGCGGATGTCTTCTGCGCGGCATAGACCAGGTGATTCATCAGGCCACCGGCCTGCCGGTGCGGCGTGCGGAAGATCCGCTCACCTGTGTGGCCCGAGGCACCGGGGTGCTGGTGGAAAATCTGGAAAGCTGCAAAGAGGCTCTGGAATCAGACTTGGATGATTCGTGATACCGAGGCTGGTGCCGCGTCACAGAATTCACCGCCATGCGGCAATCCAAGGTGCAATTTCCCCGCTCCGAGGTGTGCCCGTTTTTATCGGGATTGGCAAACTGCTTGCAGAACAGAGGTTTGTGCTCTTATGCAGGTAACGGTGCCGAACCAAAGCGGGTGAGTATCCCGATGGATCGGGACACTCCCAGGGGCGTGCCTGTTGGCACGCATGAGCTTTTTCAGGTTCCCGATAAAAACGGGCACACCATCGCTCCGGGTTGATATTGGCTGAACCCGTCCTGCCGGGAAATATTCAGCAAGTATGGTTCAGGCGTCCCGGCGAGCCGGGACGAAACACGGAACGAAAAAAATGTAAACCCCGCTTTCGGGTTCATCCATGATGCGAATGTCGCCACGCCGCTGGTTCTGGATACTTAATTTTTCCGCCGCAATCTGTATGGTTCTTTCCGCGCGCGCACCGGTGGCGGTTCACCGCCCGCGGGAATTTGCCGCACAGATGGTTAAAAGTGCCCTGGTGCCCGTAGCCTGGACTTTTTCCTGGGCACAGGTCTCGCTTAACCGCGTGCTCCATCCGCAACCAGACATCACCAGTCGCATCGCAGCCATCCAGCAGCGAGATCAGAATGAAATTGCCATGCTGGTGCAGCGTATCGCCCTGCTGGAACATATTGTCCATGAGTCGCATCTTATCTCTCGCGATTTTCCAGGACTGGCCCCCGCGGTGCGGCGAATAGCCAACATTGACGGCTTCTCCACTGGATCCGTTGATGCCTGCACGCTGGATCAGGGTTATCGCGATGATCGCCGCATTGCCGTTGGCGACGCGGTCCTTGCCCACAGCGCCTTGGTGGGCCGACTGGTTTCCGTCGGGCCCGAAACCTGTACGGTCCGCCTGCTTAGCGACCCGCGCATGAAGGAAATTGCCGCGATTGTGCGCCCCACCGCCGATGGCCAGATTTCCATTGATCCACAATGTTTCGTTCACGGTCTGGGCA
>JAJYPG010000288.1 GCA_021795535.1 Planctomycetota bacterium | reverse complement strand
TTCCACAGAATACCGCAGATGATGCCGGTCTGGACCGAATTGCGGCGTTGCAGCAATTCTCCGCCACGCTGCCCGCGCCGCCGTCCGTTCTCAATGAACTTGCATTGCCCGCCTTGCCACCTGTTTGTCCCCGTCACCGCTGGGCCGGAATTCTAATTACCGCGGTTATTTTTGCCGCCGTACATATGGCCATGGCCAGAGGCGCGGTGGACTGGTTCCCGGTACTGTTTGTACTTGGTGTAGGACTGGGTTACATTTACGAACGCGCGGGAAACATATGGGCGAACATGACGCTGCATGCCACTTTTAACTCTGTTTCGGTGCTTTATATAACATTTTTTGGCCTGCCTAAGCCTGGCCACGCGTGAGCAAATATGGCCAGCGCGGTACAATATCACTCTTGATTTGAAGATACTCTCATTCGAGGAAGGGTTGCCATCATGAACGCGATACTCGCACAAGCTCATCACATAACAGCCGCGCCGCTGGATATGTCATTGGCCCAACAGATTGACGCACAAATGGCCATACTGCTCTCCGGAACGGACCATGTTTACAGCCCGACGGAATTGAAAGAACGGCTGCACGCCGCCCGTAAGGAAAACCGCCAACTGCGTGTCAAACTGGGCATGGATCCAACCGCACCGGATCTGCACCTTGGCCATGCGGTGGTGCTGCGTAAACTGCGGCAATTTCAGGATATGGGCCACCGTGCGGTGCTTATTATTGGCGATTTCACCGCCATGATTGGCGATCCAACCGGCAAAAAAAAAACCCGCCCCGTTCTTTCCCGCGTGCAGATAGATGACAACGCCCGCACCTATTTCACCCAGGCGGGAAAAATCCTGGACACCAGTCCGGATAAACTGGAAATTCGCCGCAACAGCGAATGGCTTTCCGCCATGAACTTTGCCGACGCGCTTAAGCTCGCCCAGCAGATGACCGTCGCCCGCATGTTGGAACGTGACACCTTTCATGACCGTCACAAGTCTGGTGAGGCTATATACATACACGAATTTATGTATCCTCTCATGCAGGGGTGGGATTCCGTTATGATCAAGGCCGATGTTGAACTTGGTGGAACCGACCAGACCTTTAATAATCTCGTCGGACGTGATTTGCAGGAGGCCCAGGGCCAGAAGCCGCAAATTGTCATGATTATGCCCATTCTGGTGGGAACCGATGGTCGGCAGAAAATGAGCAAGTCCTTGGGGAACTATGTCGGGGTGGATGAAACGCCGGGAGAGCAGTTCGGCAAAACCATGAGCATCCCGGACGTGGCCATGGAGTCGTGGTTTCGCCTCTGCACGCCGCTGCCGGAGGATCGTATTCGTTCTTTGATAGATAATCAGATTACCCATCCGCGCGATGCCAAGGAAGTATTGGGCCGGTCCATTGTCGAACAGTTCCATTCCGTCGATGCCGCGCAGGGTGCTGCGGACGATTTTCGCCGTCGTTTCACTGAAGGCCGGCTTCCCACCAGCATTGACGTGGTGGAGGTGGATGCGGGACTGATGGAAGATGGAATGGTTGGCCTGCAAAATCTGATTAAGGCTGTCGGCTTTGCCCTTTCCGGCGGAGAAGCTCGCCGGCTCATCGAAAGCGGAGCTGTCAGCTTCGCCGGTATAAAAATAACGGATACAAAATTGCGGGTCTCTCTAGCTGACCAGCCGCTGCTGCAAGTAGGCAAACGCCGTATCTGCCGCATTGCCGTCCGTCAGGCTACATGACCAGCGACTTACACGGCATCAGCGAGGCTGCATTACGAAATACCAGCGGTGGTCGTGTGTTCATATTCCATCAGATAACATGCCGTCCGTCGGATCGCGAGAGTTTGTGATTTCATTTTGATCGGATATTCCGGCATCAAATACTTCGCATCGGCTGCGGCCGGCTTTCTTCGCCCGGTACATGGCCATGTCAGATTTTTTCAACAGTGTCTGAATATCTGTTCCGTCATCCGGGTAGACGCTTATGCCGATGCTGGGAGTGACCCGCAAAGGCTTTTCATTCAGGTAAACCGGAGCCGAGACGGCGTCAGCGGCGCGTTGCACAATGGATATGGCTATTTCAGTGTCCTTGATGTCAGACAGCACCAGCACGAATTCATCGCCACCAATCCGTGCAACCGTATCCGAATCCCGTATTGCGGTTTCAAGCCGTCGAGCAATCGTTTGAAGCAGTTTATCACCTGCACCATGCCCCAGTACATCATTGATGGGTTTAAAGTTATCAAGGTCAATCAAAGCAATGATCACTTTGTCATTCCGCCGTTTGGCCCCTGCCAGTGCAGACTTAACCCGGTCCTCAAGCAGCGCCCGGTTGGCCAAGCCAGTTAAAGGATCATGCATCGCCTGATGCGTAATCCGGGCTGCGGCACGCTTTTGTTCTGTGATGTCATACGCAACGCCAAGAAACCCGACAATTGTGCCTATTGTATCACATAAAGACGTAACGGACAGGCGCACAGGAAATCTTGTCCTGTCTTTGCGAATGTAGGTCCATTCCCGCTCGTCAGCCGTTCCCGACCTGGCTTTGGCGACAAATACCTCAAAACCGGGGTCAATTCTACGGCCAAGCTCTTCGGTTAACTCCGCGGCGTACTCCACTACTTCTGCCGGGTCATGAATAGTTACCAGCGACAATCCATTGATTGTCATATCTTCCTGACTGTAGCCCAGCATCCGTTGCGCGGCTTTATTTATGGTAATGATGTTTCCCTTCACATCCGTTGCAATAATGGAGAATTCCGCGCTGTTGAAAATGGCGTTTCGCAGGCGAGTAATTTCATGAATCTCACGTTCGGCTTTTTTCTTTTCAGTAATATCCCGCGCGGTGATGGCCACACCGTCGCCCAGCCGCACCACCTGTTGAGAACCCCAAGTGCTTTTGATCGCGGGATCATGATTTTCAAATTCCTCGGCAAGCGTTTGTCCGGTTTCAACGACGCTCTTGTAATGTTCAAAAAAGCCGTTGGTGCGGCAAATGGGGAAAAGCTCGCATAGGAGTTGTCCTTTCAACTTCTCCGCAGTGTAGCGTGTTAGGTTCTGGACATTGAGGTTGGCAAACACAAAGCGAAAATCCTGTATCTCTCCGGTTTTATTACGTACACTCTCCAGAATAAAAAAGGCATCCAGGCTGCCATTGGTGGCGGCGATAAATCTCGCTTCATTGGTCTGTGCCTGTTCTCGTGAACTTACCAGCGCCTGAATCAGCGGTTTGAGTCGTCGGCGGGTGGCCCAAAGACCGATGAGAATTAACCCTACAATAATCGGAAAAGTAATATAGAATTGTTCACGTATAGGCGTATAAACTTCGGACATATCCATTTTCATTACCAGCCCCAGGCCGGTATGTCCGATTGGCCCATAAGCCGCCAATACCCGTATTCCCCGGGCATCGGTGGTTTGTACAATTCCACCGTGGTTGTCGCGCAGGGATAAAGCGGTGGGCAGGAGGTGCCCGTTCAGCC
>JAJYPG010000287.1 GCA_021795535.1 Planctomycetota bacterium | reverse complement strand
TGTAACGGCGATTGCAATGGTCGCAGGCTCTGCGACGACGGATCGCATCTCCCCCTTCCACGGGCCGCGAATCAATCACGCGATCTTCATCAGTGTTATGGCAAAATGGGCAACGCACAGAAAATCCCGGTTAAACACTGGCAAAATCCCGCCGCTTTGCAATGCGGAATACTAAAAAACAGTCTGAAGATTACGCGCATGGGGCCAATGCGTCAATTCAATTGATGGGAATTCCAATGCAGATGGGCGCGATGACACAAAGGTTTGTGCCTTGTACCGGTACGATGCACTGTAAAGCACGGCCTTCATAGGTTAATCTTGCACCATGCAGCCGCTTCCCATTGATGCTCATCTTCCCTCTATTATTCAGGCCTTGGAAACCACGCGCACGCTGGTGCTATTGGCCGAGCCGGGGGCGGGCAAGACCACCCGCGTCCCACCCGCCCTGGTGCGCGCCGGCCTGTGCCGGCACGAACACCCGCAAATTTTAGTCCTGCAGCCACGGCGTATCGCCGCACGCGCCATCGCCCAGCGCATTGCCGAGGAGCAGGGCTGGTCGCTGGGCCGCCAGGTTGGCTATCACGTTCGCATGGAGCGGAAATTTGAGCCGCAAACTCCGCTGGTGCTGATAACCGAGGGAATCCTTACCCGCCGCCTGCTGACCGATCCGCTGCTTGAAGGCGTTGGCGCGGTAATTCTGGATGAATTTCACGAGCGTTCCATTTACAGCGATGTGGCACTGGCCATGCTTAAACAGGTACGGCAAACCGTCAGACCGGATTTGGCGATTCTGGTCATGTCCGCCACACTTGATCCCAAACCCATATCTGAATTTCTGGATAATGCTCCGGTCTTGCAGGTTCCTGGACGCATGTTTCCAGTGGAAATTCAATATGCCCCCGCTGCGGATAAAAAACTGGAAGAACGCGTGGCCTCGGCGGTACAACTGGTTCTGGAACCCTCGCGCTTCATCCATTCCAGGGGTGAGCAGGCCGGCCTGCTCACCGCCGAACGCAAAACTCCATGGGAACCATCCGCGGATTCCCCCGGCCACATCCTGGTGTTCCTGCCGGGAGCGGGGGAAATTGACCGCTGTTCCCGGGCGCTTGTCGAACTGGCGCGGCATCATCAGGCCCTGTTACTTTCTCTGCATGGGTCTTTGCCGCTGGAACAGCAGTTAAAAACGCTGGCACCCATGCAACGGAGAAAAATAATTCTCGCCACCAACATTGCTGAAACCAGCCTGACCATTGATGGCGTTTCCGTGGTGATAGATTCCGGCCTGGTTCGCCGGGCCGGATTTGACCCGGACCGCGGAATTGATCGACTTGATTTACAACGCATCAGTCACGCCGCGGCCACACAGCGGACCGGACGTGCCGGGCGCACCGGTCCGGGCCTTTGCATTCGGCTCTGGTCCGCGCAGGAAAACAGGCATCTGGCCGCATTCGATCCGCCGGAAATTCAGCGGCTGGACCTGGCACCAACGGTTTTAAGCCTTTATTCCTGGGACCGCCGCGGCCCCACAGGCATCGACTGGCTTACACCACCACCGGTGGAGCGTGTTGCGGCGGCGGAAAAACTGCTGGTTGATCTGGAAGCAATTGCCCCCGTTCAAGATGGCCATCGCATTACACCATTGGGACAGGAATTGCTTGCGTTGCCACTGCATCCGCGAGTGGGAAATTTTATGCTGCTTGCGGATCGGCGGGGAATAACCGCACCCGGAGCGTTTCTGGCGGCAATGCTGTCTGAAAAAGATATTCTTGCATCGCGCAGCTCACGGGCAGCACATATTTCCGGCGACTCGGACCTTCTCTGGCGACTGGAGTTGCTGGACACGCACCGTTATAAGCGCAATTCGGCAGCGGATTGTGGCATAACCAGCCCGCTATTGGATATGACCGCGGCAACCCGCGTGCGCGCCGTGGCTGCGGATCTGCGGCGCGTTATGGCGACAAATTCAAGAAATAGCCTTCCTGCTTCACATGAAGCCCGTCGTAATAATTCAACGGATGTGCCACCAAGCCACGCGCAGGACTCCCTGCTGCAATTGCTGCTCGCAGCCTATCCGGACCGGGTCTGCCGCCGCCGCGCCACCGATCCGCTGCGTGCATTGATGGTGGGTGGACGCGGAGTGCGGCTCGCACCGGAAAGCATTGTGAAGCGTGCTGAATTTTTTCTGGCACTGGATATAGAGCTTTCCGCCAGTACCCGCCATGATGAAGCCCTGGTGCGTCAGGCCAGCGCCATTGAACCAGCATGGCTTGGTCAGCGGTTTCCCCATGCCATCGTCCAGCACGATGATCTGCATTGGGACCCGCAACTGCGCCGCGTAACGGCACAGCGGACTATTTTTTATCAGGACCTTCCCCTGGAAATAAAAACCGGCGGCCCACGCAATACTCCGGCTGTGCGCAACTTGCTGCGGCAGGCACTTGCCCCGGTCGCCCGGATATGGCTGATGGAAAACAAGCCCTGCGCCCAGCTTTTACTACGTTTCGCCTTTTTGCGGCGGACCATGCCGGAAAGGAACTGGCCATTGCCTGAGGTGGAACTTCCACCGGATTCCACCGAGACGCCTGATGCGTCGGACGATTCGCTGCCCAACATTTTGGCCGAATGGCTGGCGGAACAGGCCGCACCCACGGGCCGCGTGGATGAACTGCTGCAACAAGACTCCCTTGCCGACCGATTGGAGGACTGCTGGAATTACCCGACACAGATACTTATCAATAGATTCGCCCCGCGTGATTTTAAGCTGCCCAGTGGCCGCATGGTGCAATTGGAATATCGCGTGGATGGCCCGCCCGTTCTTGCAGCGCGGATTCAGGAACTGTTTGGTCTGCGGGAAACGCCGCGCATTGCCGATGGGCGCGTGGCATTAACCTTGGAAATACTTGGTCCAAATTACCGCCCGGTGCAAACCACCAGTGATCTGGCCGGCTTCTGGCGCGGCAGCTACCATCTGGTACGGAAAGACCTGCGTGCCCGCTACCCCAAACACAACTGGCCGGAAGATCCATTGTCAGCCACGGCCAAACCGGTGAAACCCCGACCCTGAATGTCACATCAGGTAATGGCGTAACCCGCCGTCCCCAAAAACATCTTCCGTTTGCCTTGCGGTTGACACAAATTGAAACGCAGCCTGCCCGTCTGAGGCAACGCTTACACCACAGATCGTCCCTAATAAGGATCGGGAGAACACCTCTACTCGCTGATGCCAAGCAGGCCATTGTTGCATGTGTCACGGTTTTTTGGCATTACTTTCCCAGCCGCCGCCGAGGGCCTTGTACAGAGCCACCAGATCGGTTGACACTGCGGATTGGCTTTGTACCAGCGCGTCTTGCGAGGAGTATAAGGCCTGTTGGGCCAGAAGCACGTTGAGAAAATTCGTCAGTCCATTGTGATATAGCTCGGTGGAATAACGAACCGCTTTCTGATTCTCGGCCACCGCCGTAACGAGCCATTTT
>JAJYPG010000286.1 GCA_021795535.1 Planctomycetota bacterium | reverse complement strand
GCACACCGGATATTCCAGGCAACCTTGGCAAAGCACCTTGCGCATCGCCCATATCCCAGCACCAGAAAAGCGTCGGTATTGTACGCGGCAGTGCGGCAAAATCCGGAAAGGCCAGGCCGGATGGCCCGAAAAGAATAACGACCTGCAGGTCCCGAGCCTTGCATTGGGCCAGCACTTCATTCATATCACGCGGGGCGGCGGCTGGCCGGGCATAGTATTGCAGGCTTCCGGAAAGTATGTTGCGCCATCCCCGGAGCGGTGCGGAGAGAGGAATAATCTGATCACTGAAAATGGAAAATTGCTCCATCGGCGTGGCGGAAGGAACCAGCAGGCAGACCGTATGCCCCTCACTTTTCAACCCCATGGCCAGGTGACCAATAAAGGAGAGTTCCTCAGGAATCTGCGACGGTTCCAGCCACAGGCCAATGCGCAACGCCTGATCGGATTCTCCCAGGCCCGCTGGAGTTGATTCGTTCACGCCGACCATCCATCAGCAGCCAGAGTCCGCGAAAAAGGCCTGGGTATCAGGCGCTTTCCTTCAGCGGCATCGGCTTGGTGTCAAAAAGGCTTACTTCGCCGCGCACCACTTCCTCGGTTACGGTAAACAACCCGCGGTTCTGCTGATCCGGCAGGTGGTACATCAGCTCCAGCATCAATTCCTCCATCACGCTGCGCAACGCACGGGCGCCCGTGTCGCGTTTCAGGGCTTTTTGTGCCACGAGTCGCAAGGCTCCATCGGTAAATTCCAATTCGCAGTTTTCCATCTGGAAAAATTTCTTGTACTGCTTGACCAGTGCGTTCTTAGGCTCGGTAAGAATCTGAATCATGGCATTTTCACTTAGCACATTCAGCGGCGCAATAATGGGAAGGCGACCGACAAATTCGGGAATCATGCCGTATTCAATCAGATCGTCCGGCGTGACCTGCGCAAGGAATCTGGTCTTTTGTTCCGCATTGTTCATGGTTTTGCCGCTGACCTCGGAATTAAAGCCGATAAGCTGCCGCCCGAGCCTCTTGGCAATCAGTTGATCAAGCCCGACAAAAGTTCCTCCGCAGATAAAGAGAATATGCGTGGTGTCCAGTTGAATGTACTGTTGTTCGGGATGTTTGCGTCCGCCCTGTGGCGGGATATTGGCCGTGGTCCCTTCCAGCATTTTCAGCAGCGCCTGCTGCACGCCTTCGCCGGAAACATCGCGTGTGATTGAGACGTTCATGCTGGTCTTGCCGATTTTATCTATTTCATCAATGTAGATGATGCCGCGCTGCGCGGATTCAAGATCGAAGTCTGCATTTTGCAGCAGCTTCAAAAGCAGATTTTCCACATCCTCGCCCACATAGCCCGCCTCGGTCAGGGTGGTGGCATCGCCAATGGCAAACGGCACATTCAGGCAGCGGGCCAGCGTGCGCGCCAATAGGGTTTTGCCAGAGCCGGTCGGGCCTATCAGCAATACGTTGGATTTGTCAATTTCCACATCGTCGACTGTGCGGCCATCGGTATGGGCCAGACGTTTGTAGTGGTTATGAACCGCCACGGAAAGGGCACGCTTCGCGGCGTCTTGTCCGATAACATATTGGTCCATGAATTCCTTGAGTTGCCGCGGAGGAGGAATCTGTCCGATGGTCGGTCGGGTCGCCGTTACTTTGCGTTTTTCCTGTTTGTAAATATTCTGGCAAAGCTCGGAACAATTTGCGCAGATATAAATATCGTTCGGCCCTTCCACCATCGGTCCGACATCGCGGCTGGATTTGCCGCAGAAACTGCACTGCGTCACCTTGCGGCCACGAAAACCACTCCCGCTCGGCGAACCACCCGAGTTGTTTCCGGACCCGGAACCACCATTACCCGATTGCGTTGACATAATCGTGCATTTCCCAAAAAAACAGGCCTGCCAGCATTGTCGGTTGGAATGGGCCCGTCTGATGAATAAACCCGCTTTTGCGAACCGAATTTGCTCGACTCGCAGCGTTTCTTTATCTTAACAACTTGCCGCAGTCATACAACCGTTCCGCAAAAGCCCTGTACGCCAGCACAGAGGTTTTCCCGTTTTTATCGGGAACCTCCAGAAACTCCAGCATGCCTGCAGGAACGCCTCTGTGAAACCAACTCAACCTTCGCACTTTTGCACCAAAAAAGGCTCTGTCGCTCAATCAGGGGCAAAAGTCTGTACCATAAACTCAGGCTCCTGGTGTTTAATAGGCGACCATCCCTGGCATTTACTTTCCTTTTTCGCTGCTCTCGACGAGGCTGTCCCCGACGTATCCGTTTCATTGCCACGACATTTGACTGCATACGCTTACACGCATATAGTGAAGCAATGTCCATAGCAAGTATCTGGGGACGGGCTTGCTTGAGGTAATGGTGTTCCTGGTATTTTGGCCAGTACGCTCACGCGGCAGATCACCGAAATTCCATGGCTGGCAAACGAGCCGGTTGGATGTGAAGGGCTTCGACAACTCTGTGGTGCCGTGGGTGTGGACAAGTTTGCAATCGAAGAAACGCCACGGGGTAATCACCCTGTATTCCGAGGCACTTGATTATCGTGTCCGTGGCTTGGGCGGTAAGATGCCGGTAGAATCACCTTGATAAGATGACCAGAATAAGCTGCGGGGGCCACCATAGATTTTTCCGATCAATCGGAATGTGTGGTATGGCATGATTGTTTGTCTTCGAAAGGTCACGTTTATGAAACGTGTCGTTATCCGAATTGTGGTTTTACTTCTGATTCTCTCTGGAGTCGCCTACGGCATTTATCGCTGGAAGCAGAGTCAAAAGCATGTCCCAGTTACCAATATACGCCTCTACGGCAATATGGATGAACGCGATGTGCAACTGGCTTTCAAGGAGTCCGGGCGAGTTACGCGGGAACTGGTACATGAGGGTGATCCGGTAAAAAAAGGCCAACTTGTGGCCACGCTGGATACCGATTGGCTGGTGCATGAGGTTGCCCAGGCCAAAGCGGTTCTGTCGGCGCAAAAACAGGTATGGTTGCGCCTGAAGAACGGCAGCCGTCCTCAGGAAATTGCACAGGATCGTGCATTGTATGCCGCCGCCAAAGCGCAGGCCGCCAATGATCTGGTCAATGTCATTCGCTATAAAAATCTGCTTTCCACCGGGGATATAACGCAAATTAAACATGATGACGCCTTGGCCTTGTGGAAGGTGGATCATCAAAAGGCGTTGGCCGCGCGAGAAACATTGCGTCTGGCGATACTGGGGCCGCGTCTTGAAGACATTGCCGAGGCGGAGGCAAAATTGCACGCCGATCAGGCCGAGTTGGCGTTACTGCAACAATATCTTGCCGATACCAATCTCGTCAGCCCAACCGATGGTATTATCCGCACGCGGATTCTTGAACCCGGTGATATGGCCAGCCCGCAAATCCCGGTATACACGATTGCCATTATGAATCCCAAATGGGTGCGGGCCTACATTCCGGAAACGGATTTGGGCTATATTCATGGCGGTTCCAAGGCGT
>JAJYPG010000285.1 GCA_021795535.1 Planctomycetota bacterium | reverse complement strand
TCGCTCAATTTCTTTTCTTGACATACGAGATCTCCTGTGAAGAGGTCATAAGTTGAAGTTTACGGCATGGCGATTGTGCCTGCCATTAAAATCCCGACGATTCTACACCCCGCAGCCTAAAACAATATCAGCCAGCTCTACGATTTTTTCAATTTCGTAGTCCGGTCGCACGCGGCGCTTGCGTGTGGTTTGGGTGCGCAGGGCGGGTTTCCAGACGGTGATCATGCCGGCGCGGCGTGCGCCTTGGATGTCGGCGCCGAGGGTATCGCCGACAAATACCGCCTGCTCGGCACTGATACCCAATTGTTCCAGCGCTACGCGAAAAATCACGGGATGGGGTTTGCGGTAAATAGTATTGGAGGAATAGATTCGGATAGGGAAAAATTCCAGAAGCCTCTCACGCTCGAGGTGTCGGTCCAGACAGTAATCCGGGGCACAGGTATTTGACACAATCGCCAGTTTCAGGCCCTGTCGCTGAAACTCCCGCAGCATCGCGTGTGTGCCCGCCTCCACGGTTGCACGGCGCACCACCGGCTTGTACCAGCGCCACACCAAAGCCGGAATTTCATCTTGCGGCAATGAAATATTAAGTTTATGCAACACCCGACAGATCACGTCATTGACGTTGAAGTCCCGCCGACGAATATTGGACCATATATATTTTCGGCGAAATGCGCGGAAGTGAATCCGCGTATAGACTTCAAATTCCGGCAGTGGAGCACCTAAGCCGTGCAGGTGGCGGTATGTATCTTTGGCCCCTAAGAGAAACAAGGCTCGATGATCCAAATGATCAAACTGAAGCAGCGTATCCGCCAGATCAAAGAGTATCGCCTTAACCATGTTTGCCCTTCCGCATAACCTGCCACGCATTATAACCGAAATTAACGTCCACGGGATGGGCGTATTTCTCTTATTGCGGATATACTTAAATGTGAAATTAAATCTTTTCCGTCCCAAAAATATAAAAATCGCACATTTTTTTGTTTCCATACCACGTAAACCGAGATAACATATTGAATGTGGTGTTAAGGAGTGCGTACCGCATGATCTGGACAGACCCCAAAATTGAGGAGCTTGCCAGGCAAATGACCTTTACGCCAATTGCCAAGCGGCATCAGCAATTGCAGGCGGCGCTGGAGCTCATCGGGCAGATCGACGCTACAGAAGATTACCCTTGGGAATTCGTTCTCTATCGGCTGACTGGTTATCGCGCCAAAGAGTCCGCGGATCATATTATTTCCGGCAGAGCCTTATTGGCTGATATTGCGGCGTTGGTGGAAAGTGTTTCCGATTCGCTGAATATCCCGGTCGGCGAGGCGGGCGATGACGTTCTTTCTCTGGAACAAATCACACAAAAATTCCAAGTCTCCAGCAAGACCATACAGCGATGGCGACGCCGCGGACTGGCCGCCATGCGATTTGTTTATGCCGACGGCGTCAAACGCCTGGGCTTTTTGGCCTCAGACGCAGCACGGTTCTCCACACAATTTGCGGTTCGCGTGGAAAAATCCGCCCGATTCCGCCAACTTTCAGAAGAAGAAAAGACGGACATTATTCGCCGCGCCCGGCGCTTGGCGGCGCATTGCCGGTGCTGCCTGAAACTTATTTCCCGCCGCATCGCGCGGCACACCGAACGCAGCCCGGAAACCATACGCTATGTCATACGCCGCTGGGATGCCGAACATCCGGATCAAGCCGTTTTTCCGGACAGCCCCGGCCCGCTGACGGATCAGGACAAACGCATCATCGTGGATTGTTTTGATCGCGGCATATCCGTGGATTGCCTGGCGAAACGTTATTGTCGCACTACGTCAAGCATTTATCGTGTAGTAAGCCAGGACAAAGCTCAGCGCATTAAAAAGCTCCTCATCCGCTTCGTGACCAATCCATTGTTTGATCACCCTGATGCGGATCAGATTATCCTTAAAGTATTACCCGAAAAAGCCCGACGCGAGCCAACGGCACCCTTGGCCGGCGTGGAGGCCAGAGAACAAATTGTGCTCCGGCAACCCAATGATATTCCCGCGTATCTCTCGGACGTATTCCAGCAGCCTATGCTTGGGCATGCGGTGATGACCGACGCCTTTAGAAGAATGAATTATCTCAAAGCGAAAGCCGCCCGACTGCAAGCCCGCATGGACATAAACACCGCCCGCGCGGCGGATATCGAAGATATTGAATCTCTGCTGGAAACCGCCGGCGCCATACGCAACCAGATATTGCAGTCGCATTTGCGGGTGGTGGTGCATGTGGCCAGAAAGCATCAGCATTCGCAGCATGATTTATTTGAATTAATTTCCGACGGCAATTTATGGATGATGCGCGCCGTGGATACCTTTGATTTTTCCCGCGGCGTGAAATTCAGCACCTACCTGACGTATGTGCTGATGAAAAACTTCGCTCGCAGAATCGGTGACAACAGCACGCGCGTTGATCAGCGGCTTGTAACAACGCAAACTGATTTGCTGGACGAACTTGGCGAATCCCAGGAGCAAAGCATCCCTGACGCGGTGGACATGCTGCTGATGCAGGGCCGGCTGATGGATGCCATGGCAAAACTCCCCCGCCGAGAGCATGATCTTTTAGCGGCCCATTACGGCTTGGAAGCCGGCCAGGGTCCCACGAGTTTATCGCAAATTGCTCAGAACATGGGCATTACCAAGGCTCGCGTGCGGCAATTGGAAGTCCGTGCTCTGGGCCGATTGCGCCTGATGCTGGAAGAACAAATTGATCGCCAGGCGGCGGAGATCATAGGCCGATCCGGGCAGCACCAATCCACTGAAGCGTCGGACGCTCGTACTAATAGTATGCCTGCGGTATCCACGAGGTAACGGTTTACCGCACCACGGGGTGGGGAAGACCGGCCCGATAGCCGATCGCGACGGGGCGAAATGCGTCGTGTCATCAAATCTCATTTCCGCGGCGAACTCAACGCTGCCGCATTGAGCTAATGGACGGAAATCTGGGTTAATCGGTGGAATCTGTGGATCACTATCCCCGCGGTTACCTTGACACCTGTGCGACGCCGAGCGCGACGGGGCGGAGCGTGTCATTACCCGATTTTTTGCAGACTTTTGTCAATCCTGGCCAAGGTGGTATCCCGCCCCAGCAGGCACAGTGTTTCCAGCAACGGCGGCGAAACCGATCCGCCGCAAATGGCCACGCGTAACGTCTGCGGAGCGGAACCGCGTTTTTCGCCAAGTTCAATAATTTTTTCAATCAGCGGAGCCAGTTGTTCCCTCGACCAGTCTATAACCGGAGAGAGCATATCGCGAATCTGTTGCAGCACCGCCCGACCATTACCGGATTCAACATGTTTTTTGAATGCCGCCGCGTCCATCTTTGGTTCTTCAAAAAAGAAACGCGAATTTTCCGCCATCTCCGCCAAGGTGCCGGTGCGTTCCTGATACATGGCCAGAAGTTCGCGCTGTTGCGACTCCGAGGCGTGTTTAATCGGGTAATCGGTGACCGCATTGAAAGCGGCAAGATCGGGCCGCAGATCATCAAAG
>JAJYPG010000284.1 GCA_021795535.1 Planctomycetota bacterium | reverse complement strand
GCGAATGTAAACCATCGCCGCCACCATTAACAGGCATTGCCTGTTTTTCGCCGCCATGATAAAAACGTGACAGGCAATGGAAATACTTCACAAAACAAGAAAGTAAGGATGCACTTTGAATACTATTATGGAATCTCATATCCCGAATCTGCCCGTGCGGCGGGGTAAAGTGCGTGATGTTTATGATCTGGGCGATACACTGCTTATCGTTGCCACTGACCGCATCAGCGCCTTTGACGTCATCATGCCCACGCCCATCCCCGGCAAAGGGGAGGTGCTTACCGCACTTGGCAACTATTGGTTTAATCAGGTTTCAGGCATGGTGAAACACCACATCCTGGCCACACGTATGACGGATTTTCCCGCCGAACTTCAGCCGTTTGCCGACCAGCTTGCGGGCCGCGCAATTCTGGCTCGCAAAACGCAGGTCATTCCCGTGGAATGCGTGGTGCGGGGCTATATAGCCGGTGGCGGATGGAAGGAATACCGTCAACAGGGAACCATTTGCGGCGTAACGCTGCCACCCGGACTGAATCTCTGCCAGAAACTGGCCCATCCCATTTTCACCCCCACAACCAAAGCGACCGCAGGGCATGATGAAAGCATCCATTTTGCCCGCGCCGCGGAAATTGTGGGGATGGAAACCATGGAATTTGTGCGGGATATGTCCATCCGTATTTATGAGTATGCCGCAAAACTTGCCCTGACCAGGGGTATTATTATTGCGGATACCAAGTTTGAGTTTGGTTTTTTTCCCGGTGAAAAGCAGCCTATTTTAATTGATGAAATACTTACGCCGGATTCTTCGCGTTTCTGGCCCGCCGCGGCATACCAGGCGGGCCGTGAACAAAACAGTTTTGACAAGCAGTATGTGCGTGATTATCTGGAAACACTCAATTGGAACAAGCAGCCGCCCGGCCCCCATCTTCCGCCGGATGTGGTGCATAATACACTGAAAAAATATCTGGAAGCGTATGAAACACTGACTGGCGAAAAATTCCACGCCACATCGTCCAAATAACACAAAGCGGCAAACGCCCGTAAAGATGCCGCTGTCACCGCAAATTGCCGGTTTGAATTTATGACACGAAAAAGACGCCTTCTGATCATCCGTATTCTGGTTGCACTTGCGGCCCTGGCCATCATGTCGCGCCTGATTATTCAGACCCTGCATGCCCGCCCACCGCGTTTGCCATACCAGCGGGACAATAGGACTATTTCCAGTGCCCCCCACGGATTGTGCCTGCGCGAATTTTCCTGGTCAGGTGACGGCCATGTCGATATGACGCTTGCGGGAAATTACCACCGTTAAGTGGGCCGCACCGCATGAGGACCGGCGCGCGGGCAAACAGGTTCAAATATCATTTATCTCCGGGCGACTTGGGCTTTTGCACATCGGACGAAATAAACAAGTTGCGCAAAATATTTTCCCCGCTCACTTCCTCACCGCTTAAAGCCATGGCCAGCAGTTCGCCACCCAAAACATCCGGTGCAATGATCAGGTCCGGGCCAACGCGCCGCACACGGGTGAGATTCTTGCTGTTTTTTACCGCCGCTACCGTCCGTGCCTTGCCGCCAAGTTCTTTGGCAGCCAGAACAATAAAAGCGTTTTCACTGTCATCCACCCGCAAGGCCAGAATGGCCAGAGCCTCTTTTCCACCGGCGGAACGCAGCACTTCCATGTCCGAAGGGTCTCCCACCAGAAGATCGCCGGCATCCATCCAGAGATTTTCCGGCTCTGCCGGCATAATAACTGTTACGGGCAGATGCCGTGCCTTAAGTTCACGGTAAGTATTTTGCGACAGGGCGTTGTCGCCGGCGATAATGTAGTGATCTTTTTTCATACGTTTTTTTTCTCCAGCCAGCAGGCGTTGCATGCGGCCATTCACCAACGGCACAATAACCGCCGAAATGGATGTCGCAAAGACCGTAATTCCCAGAACAATAATGGAGATGACAAAAAGCCGTGCGTCATCACTTTTGGGTACAATATCTCCATAACCAACCGTCGAAAGGGTCACCACTGAAAAATAAAGTGCGGTGGTCAGACGTGTAATCGGAGGACTGAACCCCTGCCCCAGAACAAAAGCCCCGAAAACGGAATACCCCAGCAGCAAAATAACGCTGACTGCGGAAAACAGGGTGCCCGCCGCCACGCTGGAACGGGAAAATGACCGGTGAAAAACCAGCAGACTCACCAGCAACAGCGCATTGAAGATGGCCAGAATACCCCAGCTTAAATGGCTCTGATGCAACAACAGCGCCAAAGTCGCCGCGGAAAGCAGCAGCGCGACCGCCCAGGCAAAGCGGGAACGAAAAGCCAGGCCGAAGGACATAATCAGAATCATTACGCCCGCGATAGCCTGGGGAATACCGGTCAGGCCGTGCAAAAGGGGCAATTGTCCGATATGAATTACCGGCTTGATGTGCATCATCGCCGGTATGCCCGGCAATAACCGTCCCAGGCCATCGAGCAGATTCCAAAGCCCAAGCATTCCAACAGAAATCGCAACGGGAATATGCGGGAACCACCGATCCCATGCGAAGTTCCGTTTGGTCTTGCGAATCCAGCGGGTGACCGCCTGTCGGGCGGGAGAGTCGTTAAAGTTGACAATTTTTGGCATGAGAACAAATCCTGACAGCCCTGAGAGCCTGCGAGTCTATAAAACGCTTTCTGTTCGCTGCCACCCCGGATCCTTAAAGGCATATGGCGTGTCGCCCCTACTCTCTATCTTTACGGCTTTTTGCGGTAAATGTTCAATCCGATTTTCTCATCCCGGTCGGGCACGGTTACATTGCCTTCCGTCGAGGCAATAATGATTGTTTTGCCGGATGCGGAAGGTCCAAACTCTTTGCTCAAATCCACCTTGATGGTGAGGATGTTGCCTTCGACCTTAATCTCCACGTTTTTCATCAGAATTCTCCTATTGCCCCTTTTACGTTACTCATAACCCGCGTCGGCAAGAGACGCCAAGGTAATGTAACCACCTTGCCGCCGACGCGATCTCGTTCATGGCGGACAGAAAAAAAGGTGGTTGGTTCACGAAGACTATCCGACATTACAAGATGTTGTCAAATCCTCTCTGCGTCCAGTTCAGACGGGCAGACTTGTCGGACTCGGAATGACAATATTTTTAGGGGACCGGTCAACGTGTCTCGTCCTGATATACACTAGCACGCATATATTCGGAAAAAGATCGTGATTCCCAAAAAATCCGCAAAGCTGAAAAGTTGGAGCCTTTCTCTTAATGCTAAATATGCGGTAAAATAATCGGCTTGCAAAATCGCGGACTGATCGCGAATGCTTTGCCCTTGTTTTTCAGGAGTTGGTCATGATTTCCCGGCGAAAGACCCGGCAGGTTAAAATTGGAAATGTTCTTGTTGGCGGCGACGCTCCGGTCGCCGTGCAGTCCATGACCAGTGGCTACACCCACGATATTGATGGCTGCGTGCGGGAAATTAACAAACTCGCCGCAGCCGGGGCTGATATTGTGCGTGTCGCGGTTCCCGA
>JAJYPG010000283.1 GCA_021795535.1 Planctomycetota bacterium | reverse complement strand
TCTAAGGTGGGCTTAAGTGATTTACTGGGCATGGAACTATTGGAGGAAATGTGATCCTGCCGCCACAGCTTCCACGCCGTTGTGCAGCACTGGTCTGTTCCCGCAACCGGTCAGGCGGCATGACATGAAACACGTTAACCTTGCGCTGGTGGGGTGCGGCGATTTTATGGTTCATGCCCATGTGCCGCAGTTGCTGCAGGTGCCGGAAATCCGTGTTGTGGCGCTTTGCGATTCCCGGCCCGGAGTCGCGGAGAAATTACGGATACAGCAGTTTCATGATGATCCGAAAATCCGGATATATGCCAAGTGGGAGCAGTTGCTGAAAAATAAGCCGCAGGGGCTTTGCGGTGTATTGTTTGCCACGCCACACCATCAGCATTTTGAGCAGTGTTCGGCGGCACTGCAGCAGGGGTGGAATGTGCTGGTGGAAAAGCCCATGGTAACCAATTCGACCCACGCACGGGCTTTGGCTGAGCTTGTGCAGAAAAGCGGATTGCAGTTACAGATTGCCTTTCAGGCTCCATTCAGTGCGGAATATGGCTTTATTAAGGAATTGCTCAATCGCGGTGCCTTGGGTGAATTGCAGACGGTTGCCGGCATGTGCCATCAGGCTTGGAAATCATCTACCTGGGATACCTGGCGGCAGAAGCTGGAATTATCCGGTGGCGGATTTATTTATGACACTGCTTCGCATCTGCTTAATGCGATCACTTGGCTGGTGGATCGGCCCGCACTGGAAGTATTCGCCTGGCTGGATAACAAACTTACCAGCGTGGAGATTAACGGCACGATTTCCATTCGCTGGGAAAAATATCTCATTGGTTCTGTGACCGCATCAGGGAATTCTCCCGGCTGGCAGGAAGGAATCTGGCTGGCTGGAGATAAAGGGCGGGTGGTAACAGGAATTCATGGCGGGCGGCTGGAATATTTTGACCGTGACGGCGGCCTGGTTTCGCATGTGCGGCCCAAAGACCATCATCAAACGCCGGTGCAGAATTTTGCGTTAAGTCTGCTGGGACGCCAAGAGCCGCGGTGTCCAGTACGTTTCGGCGTATTAAACAGCCAACTCATGGACAGCATTTATCAAAGTGCCCGTGAAGGCCGACCGGTAAAAGTGGGCGAAATAAGTTAGAGTCGGCTGTCAGGAGGCTTGACAGACTTTGTGAAAAATAGTACAAAGGAGGGTGTTGGTGGATGGTAGCGGCCATGGTACAAAATGAGCCGATGAAGGAAACAAAATCCGGCGGCGCTAAATCGGCGTTGGATCGTCTGGAACGTCATGCGACCAATAAATTAAATGGCGCGTCATCGGTGCCGCCAACAGGCCAGGAAAGTCCCGCGGCGCGGGCGTCGGGGTTACGACGGTTTACCTCGATGGGGGTTGAATTTCTGGCGGTGGTGTTGATTTTTGGCCTGATTGGCCAATGGATTGACGGCAAGTTCCACTGGCATGGCGTGGCAACGGTCGTGATGATCTGCATTGCGGTGATTGGAGATTTGTATCTCCAGATCAAGATGCTGCTGCATACGGATGGCAAGTCGGCGGGCAAAGCCGGCGGGATGGATTCCAAAGAAGTTTCTCAGAAGGGCACTGATTCGGATGACTGATCAGGCGGAAATACCTGCGATTCGCAATTCCTGGCTGCGGCTGGGATTGGCTATTACGCCGCTGGTGGCAACCGGCGCGGCGATGGTGTTGGCGATGCTGATTATGCCGCTGCTGCATCGTCCGCTGTATATGCGGGAGATGCTGGCGGCGGGTCTGGTAAGCGTGGTGGTGGGGCTGCTGGCGGTGCTGCCGATGGTGGTGCTTATTGGCCGCAGTGCGATATTGTTGTTGCGCTGTGCGGTACTGGCGAATATGACGCGGCTGGTGGGCGTGGCGCTGGGGGCGATTATCGTGATTGCGATGGCACCGGTGCATTTGCATAAAACGGTGGTGCTGCTATGGCTGGCGGCGTTTTATTTTGTGTTGCTCATTGCTGAAAGTGTAGCGTCTTCGTGGGTGATTAAACACTCGAAAGTATGATGGTCATACGGGTGTGCGTCAGGTGACACGCAGGATTGTTTTATAGCGTTCGGCATTGACGCCGGGCGTGTTTTAGGGTAAAAGTTTTGGCCCGAATCAGCTCTGGCGGGTTGGTATCGGGACGAGAACCGCAATCGGATTGAAAAACTTATGGTTTTTATGCTGCCCAATGCCATCAGACCATGTGGTCTGGCTAAGATTGATGTCCTGAATGGGACCGTTGCGCATAATTTATATTCCAAGCCGTTGTTTCATCTATTTGGTCAAAGCTTTTATTTTACCAATCACGTACTGATGCTGCTGTTGTCCGCGGGACTGATGCTGGTAATTTTTCCTACAATGGCGCGGCGAATGAAAACCAAGCCCGTTCCCAAGGGATTTCGGAATTTCTTTGAAGCGCTGCTGGTTTTCCTGCAACGCGATACCTTTGAACCCATGCTGGGCAAGTGGGCGGCAACATTTACGCCATATCTGTGGACGGCATTTTTCTTTATTTTGTTCGCTGATTTGTTCGGAATGTTGCCGATTGATGAATTAATTCAACTTTTTAATGACGCTTTTGGTACGCACATTCGGGAATTTTGGGGCGGGGCAACCGGCGATTTAACGGTGACCGCGACATTGGCGGTGTGCACCTTTTTAGTCGTGCATATATCCGGTTTGTCAGAATTTATCCGAACGGCGCGGCAACGCCATACACCGCATATTCGCACTGGTCATGCGGCCTCGGACACAACCCCGAACGAAGCAGCGGAGCATGGAACGGCAACGCGGGCGTGGCCGGTGGCGGCGGTGGTGGGTGTGGCCAAATATTTGAAGCACATTGTTCCGCCGGGCGTACCGTGGGTGATCTGGCCGCTGATGTTTGTGCTGGAGTTGCTGGGGACATTTGTCAAACCGCTGGCTTTGTGCATGCGGTTGTTCGCGGTGATGATGTCAGGCCCGCTGGTGGTGGCGGTTCTGGTGAGCATTATATTTTCGTTCGGGGGTTATTTTATCCGGACGGTTACGGGCGTGCCGGTGGTTTTATTCGGTACCGCGTTTGAGGCTCTGCACCTGCTGGAGGCGTTTCTTCAGGCGTATATTTTTACGTTGTTAAGTGCGGCGTATATTGCGGAAGCGATGTCGGCTGAACATTGATGGATTGTTATGCGTCGCAGTGTGGCGGCGTGATCATGGACTATAGAAGGTTTAAGGCAACAGGAGTTTTATCAAATGGATCCAACAACAGTACAAACCGGGCATGTGATGGTCGTGCACAGTGTAAATTCGATGCACGAATTGGCGCAGGCCATTGAGATCGCCGGGGCGCTGATCGGCGGCGGAGCCGGTGTAGGTGGCGCGGGTGCGGGCGTAGGCGCCATTGGTGGAAGTATGTGCGAAGCCACAGCGCGGCAACCGGAACTTATCAACACGATTCGGACGCAGTTCTTTCTGGCGGCGGCGATTATTGAAGGTTTCACCTTCCTTCTGCTGGTGCTGGTGATGATCGTCCTGATT
>JAJYPG010000282.1 GCA_021795535.1 Planctomycetota bacterium | reverse complement strand
AAACTGCTTGGCGATACGCCTGTTGCGTATCTTTGCGAACCGAAAATTGATGGCGTTTCGCTTTCTCTGCGCTATGAAAACGGTTCGCTGGTTCAAGCGGCCACACGCGGCGATGGAACCATGGGCGACGATGTAACCGCCAATGCCCGCACGATTGCCAATATTCCCCTTCGTCTGCCGGGAAATATCCCGCCCGCTTTGGGCTTCCCGCCGCAGCTTCCCGCGATTCTGGAAATTCGTGGCGAGGTGTTTTTAACCCGCACGCAATTTCTGGCGATTAATCAACAGCAGGAGGAACTCGGCGAGGAACCTTATGCCAATCCGCGAAACACGGCCTCCGGATCACTTAAACTGCTGGATTCCCGCGTGGTGGCCTCACGAAAATTGCGTTTTCTTCCACACGGCCAGGGGGTGGTGGATGGGTACGATTTTCCCAGCTATCGTACCTGGCTGGATTACCTTGGTGAACTTGGCTTTACCTTGGCCCCGCATATCACAATGGCACGGGATATTGCCGCTGTGGAAAAATTTCTGGAGCATTTCGCCCGGATTCGCCGCGATCTGCCCTTTGATACCGATGGCGTGGTGATAAAAGTTGATTCATTGGCGCAGCGGCGTGAGCTTGGGTCAACAGCTCGTGCCCCACGCTGGTGCATTGCCTATAAATACCAGCCAGAGCAAGCCCAGACCGAATTGGCGCGGGTCGTGTTTCAAGTGGGAAAAACCGGCACCATTACGCCCGTGGCGGAATTTGAGCCACCGGTGTTTATCAGCGGGACACAGGTTTACCGCGCCAGCCTGCACAATTTTGATGAAGTTGCCCGCAAGGATGTTCATCTGCATGATCAGGTTCTGGTGCAGAAGGCTGGCGAGGTTATTCCCTATGTGGTTGGTGTTGTCAGCGCAGCGCGGCCCACTCATGCCGTGCCCATTAAGCCTCCGGAAACCTGTCCATCCTGCGGTGGGCCAACCATCCGTGATGGTGGCTTTGTCCGTTGCCACAACCCCGCCTGCCCAGAACAGTTGGCCCAGCGCCTGCGCTATTTTGGCGGACGGAATCAGATGGATATGGAGAATCTGGGGCCCGCCATCATTGACCAGCTTATGGCGGCAGGACTGGTGAAAAACATTCCTGACCTTTACCGGCTTTCGCTGGAACAGCTTTTGCCGTTGGAACGCATGGGGAAAAAATCCGCCGAGAATCTGCTCCTGGGCATTGCGCAAAGCAAAACGTGCGGACTGGAACGCCTGCTGGCCGGTTTGGGAATTCTGCATGTTGGAACGCGCACGGCGGCTCTGGTGGTGGCTAATTTTCCTTCACTCGGAGCCTTGGCGGCGGCCACGCCGGAGGCTTTCAAACAGGTCGATGGCATTGGTGAAGTGGCGGGAAAATCGTTGCATGATTTTTTGCATAAGCTCGGTGGCTTAACCTTGCTGCATGACCTTGATGACTTGGGCGTAAGCACCCAAGCGGTCAACCTGGACAAGGGCCCGGTGGACGGCCCGTTATGTGGCAAGACCGTGGTTGTGACCGGTACTCTGGAACACTTTACCCGCGGGCAAATAAAGGCTTTTATTGAGCAGCTTGGCGGAAAAGCCGGGGAAAGTGTAAGCAAAGCCACTTCCTTTGTTCTGGCCGGGGCTGAGGCGGGCGGAAAACTGGAAAAGGCCCGCAAGCTGGGTTTGCGCATCATGGATGAAAGAGAATTTCTGGCGACCTACCAGACTGGAACAGCAAATAATTAGTACACATATATAATCAATGCGGTTAATTTGCGGCCCGTCGAAAGTGTCATGGCCCTTCACAAACCCTCTTCCCCACAAATTTTTCGCTTGCCTTATGGCCAAAGAGTGGTAAACTAATACACGTCCAATAAAAGTGGACGCTGCATCAGGGCCGTTGCGAACTGGCTGAAACTGGCTTTAATTTTGGTTCGCCAACTTTCCCTGACTTGGCGTCCTTTCAAAATCGGGCGGTTATATAACGCCCTGCGTATGAAAAAAATAAATATGGCGAGGTTGAGCGAGCAGGTTGAAGGTCATCTTGCGAAACGCGGTAATTTTGTGTTTTCCCCGGTGAATACCGCGAAAGATGAGTTTCTCAAGCCTCGGCAGGGATGTCGAGGCTATAATCGAACGGATTCGTTATGCGTCCTATGCCATTCAGAAACCTCTGTTGCACCCCTCTTAACGAGGTTTTTCCGCGTTTGAACGCGGAGGCGGGTCGCGGGCCTGCTTTCCTTTTGGGCAAGTTCAAAGCGATCACGTTATTCGGCGTTTTATTGCGCCATTGGGTTTGGCAAGGTTGTTTGTTGCTCTTGGCTGTTTTTTTGCCGCGCGACAACACCGATGGATTAGTGGTTAAGGAGTGAGCTTTTATGGCTAAAACACGTACCACAACCGCGGCGGTGGAGCAGGACATTAATGATGTCTGGAAGAGCTTCAAACTCAAAAAAACCGAGGCGATGCGCAATTTGCTCATGATGGAATATCTGCCTCTCGTCAAATACAACGCGGAACGCATTTATGCCAAGCTGCCTGATGAAGTGGAACTCGATGACCTTATTCAGGCCGGATCTTTTGGTCTCAAGGATGCCATTGAATCGTTTGATACCAATCGTGGTGTTAAGTTTGAAACCTATTGTGCGCCGCGTATCCGTGGCGCGATTCTTGACGAACTCCGCAATATGGACTGGGTACCCCGTCTGGTTCGCAGTCGCGCCAGCAAGGTTGACCATGCCAGCCGCCAACTGGAAATGGAACTTGGCCGCGCTCCCACCAACGACGAAATCGCCCAGCGGCTGGGCGTTTCTGCGGATGAATTCGATAAAATGATCAAGGATTCAAACACCGTTTCGCAGGTCAGCCTCTCGCGAAAATGGTTCGACGCTGACAACAATCAGGAAAGTCGTGAAGTTGATGTTCTGGAGGATAAATCCGGTGGATCGCCGTTGGATGAAATTCACCGCAAAGACCTCAAAGATCTTATCACCCGCGGACTTTCGCGACCGGAAAAAATGATTCTGGTTCTGTATTATTATGAAGACTACACAATGAAGGAAATCGGCAAGACGCTGGACCTTTCTGAATCGCGAGTCAGTCAGATGCACTCAAGCATTGTCGAACGCCTGAAAGGACAACTTTCCGGCCAGGAACGTGAATTTGCCGGGTAACTTTTCCCTTAAACCGCCGCACCCATTTGCCGGATGCGTCTGGGAAATTTTCGTCGGCCTTTCCCCCTATAACCGCAACTCCCGCGTGTTCCCCATTTTGACCAATTGTCCACCCACCCAAACCTGCTCTGGCCGCGGAGCGGTTTGCACCAGCCAATGCGCAAATTGATCGCATGACGAAAGCAACTTTTTCGGTGGAGAAAATGCCTGAATATCCGCGTAAAATCCAGGCTTAAGACGGCCTAATGTCGCGGACCGGCCCAGCGCCGCTGCGCCATCTGATGTAATCATGCCCACTAAATCCATCGGAGAACAGGCCGGATGACGCTGTAATAGCCATTGCGCTTCACGCAGCGGTGATAAA
>JAJYPG010000281.1 GCA_021795535.1 Planctomycetota bacterium | reverse complement strand
ACGGATCGAAAAACGCCGGCGGGTGCGATGATTTCCAAAATCAGAAAACGGGAATGTCGTGATTTTACCATCTGCATAATTCTCATGCGAACATGGGCGGCCTGCAGGCCCGCATTGGCGATCGGATGGTGCACCAGAGCTGATGGGTTATTCAGGGTAATGGTGCGCAATGTTCCTCCCGCCGCCACATCCAACGACCCAATAAGCTCCCGTATGGCGGCGGCCTTGGGAGACGGCGCGGCAAACCGCAAAACAACAGGGAATCCGACGGCCCCGGCCTGCTGCATATTCCGGTATAACCGGCCCCGCACTTGGATAATCTGCCGAAAACGCGGCGCAATGGGTGTAAGCGTATGGCCGGTGTTGAGGACTTCCGTAATAATTTTTACATGATGATAAAAATCCGGGTGCCGCAGCAGCTTGCTGTTGATATTCAGCCCCACGGTTAATCCGATATGTCTGGCCATGCCGCGCGCGTACGGAAGTTTGTCCGCGGCAAAAATCAACGCGCGTGATTCGGTTACATAGGCGACGTTGGTTTGTACCGTAGGTGGTGCCGCACTGTGCGCGTGGAGGTGCGGCGCGGCGGCCGGAAACAGTAAAACCGTCATTGCCGAGAGTATGCCTGAAAATGCAAGTGTTTTCATGTGTCGATGACTCCGTTTCGATGGCTCCGTGCGAAACCCATGATAACACTATACCATGCGGCCAACTTGGCCGTAACGGCTCTCTCGGTCGCCGCTTGGAGAAATTTTTCAGCTACAAGACTCCGGGCTGGTTTCCACGCTACTACAATCCATACAACGAGACCGATCTGGAAGCACGCGGCAACGGTACGCTATACGTTCAAGCCGCATTCCGTCACGGTGCCGCGCTTTAGAGCCGCGCGCCTTGCGCGGAAATGAACGGCCCAGGCTCCGCCAATGAAAATAAACGCTGCATTACGGTTTTACGCGTCGGGCGGCGCCGGTTTTGATTGCGGCTTTCTGCACGGCCGCCGCTACACGCACACTTACGTCACGGTTAAAGACGCTGGGCACAATGTATTCCGTGTTGAGTTCTTTGGGTGAAATGCAGGCCGCTATGGCATGTGCCGCCGCGAGTTTCATTTCTTCATTAATTTCTCTGGCCCGGACATTCAACGCCCCGCGAAAAATTCCGGGAAACGCCAAAACGTTGTTGATCTGATTCGGATAATCGCTGCGCCCGGTGGCCATGATAAACGCTTTTCCACCCGCCTCCTCCGGCATTATTTCCGGTATTGGATTAGCCAGCGCAAAAATAAAGGGATGTTTTGCCATTTTCCGCAGGGCCTTGCCGCCCAGCAAACCGGGACCGGAAACGCCAATGAATACATGGGCGTTTTTCAGGGCGTCTTCAAGTGTTCCGCGCGCGTTATGCACATTGGTATGCTGCGCCAGCCACAGTTTATTATCCTTGAGTCCTTCGGCACGACCTTCATGAATAATGCCCTGCCGGTCACAAACCAGAATATCCGCGGCGCCGGCGTTAAGCAGTATTTTCGCGATGGCGGTACCGGCCGCACCGGCTCCGGCGATGACAATCTTAAGATCCGGGAGTTTCTGACCGCTGAGCCTTAATGCGTTGATCAGGGCCGCCAGTACGACCACTGCGGTTCCGTGCTGATCATCATGAAATACGGGAATATCCAGAATTTCCTTCAGCCGATTTTCAATCTCAAAGCAGCGCGGGGCCGAGATGTCTTCAAGGTTAATTCCGCCGAAACTTACCGCCGCGGCACTGACAACGCGCACAATTTCATCGGTATTGTTGGTATTCAGGCACAGCGGCCAGGCGTCGATATTCGCAAATTCCTTAAAGAGCATGGCTTTGCCTTCCATCACGGGCATGGCACCTTCAGGTCCGATGTCTCCCAGGCCCAGCACGGCGCTGCCGTCGCTGACCACCGCCACGGAATTTCCTTTGATGGTCAATTGCCATGCTTTGGCGTGATCCTCGGCAATGGCCGTCGAAACACGCGCTACTCCCGGCGTATAGGCCATGGAAAGCGTGTCGCGCGTGGTGATGGGGACTTTATTCTGAATGCCGATTTTCCCACCCAGATGCAGGAGAAATACCCGATCGGATACCTGGACGACTTTGACTTTTTTGATCTTGCGTACCGCCGTGACAATCTGCTGGATATGTTCCTGATTCCGCGCTCGGACGGTAATATCGCGTGTCATGGTTTTGGAATCGCTGGAAACAATATCCACCGCGCCGAGATCAGCACCAAATTTTCCGATGATCTGTGTAATGCGTGAAAACATGCCGATGCCGTTGGGATAGCTCAACCGCATGGTAAACGTGTAATTTACCGACGGTCCCGATTGAATTACCATGGTGTTACGACTCCACGTCAGATTAAAGCATTCCTGCACAAGACTCAATGCCACACGCACCAAGCCGCCCATCCAACCCCGTCGGAGCGCATGAAATCATACCGCCGCCGCTCCCACAGCTGAAAAATGATGGTACTGATCAGCGCCGCATTACGCAAATGAAGCGTTCGCCAGTCACAAAAAGCCGGATCATGCGGGCCTCCCGCCAAGCACGTTCTTGTCCCAGAGTTCGCCAAGGCTGTACCGCTCCAGCCAGGATTGAAGTTCCGCCGACTCCAAGCGGTGAAACGCAGATTCTCGTGCGTGTCGTTCTACGACCACAACATCCTCCGGCTCAAAGGCGTCCAACAGCATCGCCGATTGCGTCGCAACGATTACCTGGATGCTCTGCGACGCCGATTTGATCAACCCTGCTATGGTCGTAATCGCATGCGGATGCAATCCGAGTTCCGGTTCATCAAGAATCAGCAGATCCGGCAGGGCTTCCGCGGGTTGTAAAAGCAGGGTCACAAGAGCCATGAATCGCAGCATTCCATCGGAGGCTTGATGGGCGCTGAAAATACAATCCGTGCCGCGTTCCCGCCAGGACAGAAGTATACTTCACCTTACCACGGCGAGTTAATGTTTCCCGGCACGTAGCGGGCCAGCACTTCCGTGCTCCAGGGCCGCAGGTGCAGTGTCAGCGTCTTACCGATTGCCGCATAACCCGCTTTGCGCTTCATCAAAATCGGCCGCCCTTCGCCGTCGGCTGTTGGCGGATAATCCAGTCGCATTTGCCGCGGGTTAAAATAATTTAAGAGATGATGGCCGCGGTCAGAATTAAAAATCGGCAAACGTATAGTGTGCCCCGCCGCACCGCGGTTGATAATGACATAAACATTCTGTTTTCCCAAACTGCGATAGAAAGCAAAGATGTTACGCCGCGGGTAGGCCAATAATTGGCCGTAAAAGCCAAGTTGCAGCGCCTTGAGTTGCCGCCGCATCGCAATGGCCTGACGATAAAATTCCAGTACCCGTTCATGCACGCGCACATCCGGCGCGTCATAGGGTTCCAGGTCTTTCCAAACCATCGGCTGGCGATCCGCCGGATCGCTGGCGCCCCACATGCCCACTTCATCGCCGTACCAGACGCACGGCGCGCCGACAAAACTCATTTGAAAGGCCGCCGTTTGCTCCAGACGGCGGTAGGCCTCCGGAGTCGGCTCG
>JAJYPG010000280.1 GCA_021795535.1 Planctomycetota bacterium | reverse complement strand
CGTTTTGCCCGCTGTCTGTGCCACGTCAAACCAGGGTGGATCAACAAATGTACCAAATACTTCGAGCGCTTTCTCGGCCAAGCTCAGCGCTTCGGTCATCCGGTTGAGTTCCAGATGATCCTTGAGCTTTTTTACCAGATACTGTGCGGTCTGCGTCCCGATGACCTCCTCCGCCACCGGACCGAATTTTTCTTCCGCTTCCTGATACGCGCTGATAATTTCCACCCCCCGATCCAGCGCAATCAACAGTCTTACCCGTTGGAGCATGATCTCGCAGAGCCGGTTTTGATCTACAATGTCTTTTTTGTCCAAAAATAGCTCGATGAGCCGCCGGCAGGTCGCCAGTGATTCGTTATCCCGTCCCGAATCTTCCAGGAATTCAACTTTCATCCACAACGCTTTGGCCAAGAGCCGATCAGGCAATTTAATGTGACCGTCAAGACAGGCATTTAGAGCGGTCAGAGCCTCAGTACCGCGATTCAGCCGCGTTAACAGCGAAGCCTTGTTAAACATAGCCGAGGCCGCATACGCTCGAGCCGCCTCGTTGGGCGTATTACCGAACTGCTCAACAACACGGGCATAACCGGCCAGGGCGTCATCCCGGCGGCCCAGGATATCCAAAACCGCCGCCCGATCCAGCAGTGTTTTGGCAATCTGCGGTTGAATTGTGGCTTCTTTATTGTCTTGAAAAGTTTGGAGCAATAAATCAAACGCGGCCAGAGCGGGTTCAAAACGCCGGATCTGAAGCAGCAGTGCCCCTTTTGTAAAAATGGTTCGAGCCAGCTTTAACTGACGTTCCGGATTACGTGAACCGCTGTAACGGGCAATAAGTTTGTCCGCATCCCGTAGTTTTTCTTCGACATCCATGGTCTGTTGCATATCCGAAACCTTCATCGCATGTTGTTCCATCACCATCCGGACATTTTATCGATTCTGTCACATTCGGGCGTTGAACTTTCATCCAGCGATGTGATTCCACCGCCGGACTCACACTAAGTGTAACGAAAATCTCAAAAAACTTCCCGCCTGTGCAATCAGGAACGCCGGCGTCCAAGATAGACTGTTAATGGACCGAATTACGCGGATAAATACCGGGCTTCCATGCACCGAAGACCTCCATACGCGTCGCTCACAGCGATGTTTGATAACTCTCATGGTAATCAGAACTACTTTTTCCCGCCGCCAATACCGCAACGATCCCAGAAAACATCTGCTCAAGCGGGCCGCAGCCCGATGTGCTGCTCACCTCTCTACTAACTCTGCTCTATTGGGCCTGAGGCCCAATTCTCCTCGTATCCGCGTTATCCGCGCAATCCGCGGTTCAATCCCGTTGGATCGTATGGAAATAATCGCCTGGTGCTCTGTCACGGCAAGAAATTGAGGTACGCAGCGAGGTCGTTTGGCAGGAGGCTGTTTGGTTTGACGGTGTCCCCTCCCTAAAACCCTGGTGTGACAGAGCACGGAAAAACACGGCAACAAAAAAAGGGTCGATCCTTGCGGATCGCCCCTTGGGCTATTGATGGCTTCAGGTGAACTGCCTTATTTGATAAACAGCATTTCACGATATGCCGGCAACGGCCAGAGATCATCGGAAACAATGGTCTCGAGATGATCGCCGGCATGGCGAACGGCATTCATCGCCGGAATCAACTTATCCAATGAATACTTGGCGTGGGCCAGTGTATCACCGGAAGCGTGATGATCTGAATGACGCATCAGCGCATCGGCTTTTTTCTGCATATCACTGATGGAAGCCGCAAGGTCCGCGAGCATCTTTTCCTGTTCCGCAAGGGATGCCGCCGGAATACCCGCCGCCTTGGCTGCCTCGATGGACTTGGCGACATTTTTCTGATACTCCAACGCCGCCGGAATAATCATGGTCTTGGCGATCACCGTGGTCATCAGCACTTCGATGTTGATCGTTTTGACGTATTTTTCCAGATAGATTTCATAGCGGCTGTGAACTTCACGTTCCGTAAGCACCTTGTACTTGCCGAAAAGCTCAATGGATTCCCTAGAAATCAGATGCGGAACGACATCGACTGTGGTTTTCAGATTCGGCAGGCCGCGCTTTTCGGCTTCCTTGTGCCATTCTTCGGAATAGTTGTTGCCGTTGAAAATCACGCCCTTATTCTCTTTGATAACCGCAGCGAGCAGTTCCTGTACGGACTTGTTGAAATCCTTGCCGACCTTGTGGTCGGCCTCCAGCTTGCCGGCGATGTAATCCAGCGATTCGGCGACGATGGTGTTGAGAACCGTGTTCGGCGTAGCAATGGATTGCCCCGAAGACACCGCACGGAATTCAAATTTGTTGCCCGTGAAGGCGAATGGCGAGGTACGGTTACGATCCCCGGCGTCTCGCGGCAGCTTGGGAAGCACGGTCACGCCGACTTCCATGTGTCCGCCCTTTTTGGTGCTCTTGGCGCCGCCGGCCTCGATTTGCGTGATGATGTCCTGCAACTGATCGCCAAGATAAATGGAGATAATCGCCGGAGGCGCTTCATTGGCCCCAAGGCGATGATCATTACCCGCCGAGGCAATAGCCACTCTCAGCAGCGCGGCATGTTTATTAACCGCCCGGATAACGGCGGCACAAAATACCAGGAACTGGGCATTATCATGCGGCGTATCACCTGGGTTGAGCAGATTTTCCCCGGCATCGGTAGCCATGGACCAATTGTTGTGCTTACCGGAACCATTGACGCCGGCAAAGGGCTTTTCATGCAGAAGACATGCCAGGCCATATTTCTCGGCAACACGCCGCAGGGTTTCCATCGTGAGCATCTGATGGTCATGGGCCAGATTGCTGTTCTCGAAAATCGGGGCAATTTCATACTGGGCCGGCGCCACTTCATTGTGGCGGGTTTTTACCGGCACTCCCAGCTTGTAAAGTTCCTGCTCCGCTTCCAGCATGCAGGCCAGGACACGTTCGGGAATGCTGCCGAAATAATGATCTTCCATTTCCTGACCCTTGGGAGGCTTGGCGCCAAACAGGGTCCGGCCGGCATTGATAAGGTCCGGGCGGGCAAAATAGAAATTGCGGTCAATGAGGAAATATTCCTGCTCCGGGCCGACGGTGGTAAATACTTTTGTGGCGGTGTGATTGCCAAAAAGCTTCAGCACCCGCATGGCCTGAATGGAGAGAGCTTCCATGGATCGCAGCAGCGGTGTTTTTTCATCCAGTGCTTCACCGGTCCATGAAACAAAGGCGGTCGGAATAACCAGGGCCGTGCCGTTGGGGTTTTCTAAAATATAGGCCGGACTCGTGGGATCCCAGGCGGTGTAACCGCGGGCTTCAAAGGTGGCGCGGATGCCGCCGGACGGGAAGGATGAGGCATCAGGTTCGCCCTGAACCAGTTCCTTGCCGGAAAATTCCAGCATCGCGCTGCCATCCTCGGTCAGTGCTACAAAACTGTCATGCTTTTCGGCGGTAACGCCCGTCAACGGATGAAAAATATGCGTGTAGTGGGTAGCGCCTTTTTCAACGGCCCAATCCCGCATGGCCGCCGCAACCACATCCGCGATTGACGGATCCAGCGCCAGCCCCTTTTTAATGGTCTGTTGTAGCTTC
>JAJYPG010000279.1 GCA_021795535.1 Planctomycetota bacterium | reverse complement strand
AATGTGTGGGTTTGGTTCCCGGCCACCATTCCCAGAAAAAAACGCCCTTGTACAAATTCGTCGGCTGATGCCGCCATACCCGAATATAAGCTTCATACGCCCGAGTCTGAACTCCGGGTTCAATGCGGCCCGTGCCAACATAATCCCATGGCTTTTCCAGCGTGTTTTGCAGGTTGTCCCATCCGGTTTCCGTTATCAGAATGGGCCTGTGTATGACATCCGCGAAGTGGAGTATTTTTTTTTGAATGGGACGCCAGGTCGCCATGATCTCTCCGACCGACTTATGTGGATTTTTCCCCAGATCGTAATAGGAATTCATACCGATATAGTCCATCTCCGGCCAGATGCGCACGCTGCGGTAATGGTCCCAGTTGGAACTGTAAGTCAGCTTGCCGTGAAACACGCGACGCACATCCTTGACCACACGCAGCCACTCCTTTTTATGACTTTCCGAGGTAAGCAGTTCACTGCCCACAGAAAAAATTCGCACATGACTGGTCTGCGCCCAGCGAGCGGCGCGGAGAATATAATGGCGATAACCGGCAAACCAGATCGCCCAGCTTTTGGGTTTAATGGCCCCCCTCCATTCGCTTCCGGTGGCGTGATCCAGCAGAACAATCGGCATCAGCATGGTATGAATACCCAGAGAATGGGCATACCGCAGCACGGCACAAATATCCGCAGGAGAAAGGGAATGTTTCCAGTCCAGTCGCACATGCTGGGCGGTGATGTTTTTCTGCCGGGCGTTAACCACAAAATTGATCCATTGGCATCCCATGGAATGAAGATGCCGCAACGCGCGTTCATACTTGGCCAACTGGTGCGGCAGACACAACTGCATGCAAAAACCGCGAATGGGTGGCAGGCCGGAAAGGGGGAAATGCAGCGGAGGGGTGGCCTCGGCAATACGGGAATTGTGGCTGGAACCGGCCATGCCAATAATTAACGACCCTACGCACAGAGTCATAATCGCGAGGGCGATCAATCCTTTGGTTGGTTTTGTAAGCATTATCCGCGTTCGCCCTTTCCCAGCGAAAACTACTATTTTCGGGCAAGTTTCCCCGTCTTGCAAATGCGCGGCTCAGGGCGAGGCCGGATTTGTTTCATGGGCTAATTGTATCGCGTGGAAACGGTGCGTTACTTCATCAAGACGCCAAGCCATAAAAGAACCAAATTCCGCGGCCCGCACATGCAAAATCATGTATACATAGACCGGCCAGGCCTCCTGCAAATCCGTCGGACTTGGTACCGGTGGATGATCCGGGTGGGTGTGAAAAATGCCCGCAATTGCCAGACCGCGTTCCCGGCAGGTACGCTGCGCATTAAGTAAAAACCGTGGATCCATTTGATAACTTCGCCGACGGATGGATTCAGGTGCGGTATTCCGAGCTGGTAAAAAACCGGTTATCCGCAGAACTTTTTCGCCGGGGTACTGTCGGCCTGATATCGTCAGGGCGCTTGCCAGAAGCAAACCACAGGCCTCATGGGGATAGCAATCGCGGGCGAGCCGCTGACATTGATCCTGAATGGTTGCTGGCAGGTTGATCATATTGACCATGATAGCACCGGTTGAAGGGTTGTGATCCATAACGCTGCGGGACGACGGACAATTTCTTGTGGCCATAGGGCCACAATCATGTGATAAGGGCGTGGGCCGACATCCTTTTACAGCGGCGTGGAAGAACTGGTGGTGACGAAATAATACAGAAGCTGCAACACGAGGCAGATAACCGCCATGTAGAACAGAATCTTAAAGGCAAACCGGAACGTGGGCCACAGCAGATTTGTGCCATCCGGCGAGCGAACCGTCTGGTAAACCAGGGAAATAATTACGACCAGCGGAAGAATCATCAGCAGCCACCAGGCGGTCAGATGCGGCACAACGGAATAGATGGGATTAAGGAAGAGTATCCAGCCGAGTGGTAAAACTGTAAATGGCGTCATAAAGGCATTCCGTGCGGTTCGTTTTAAGTTTCAATTGCGTTAACGCTGACGATTGTTGCGGACTAACGCATCGGTTCCTGTGAAACAATCATGAAAAGGTCCACCAGCACCAGCAAATTGAGCATGCCCGCCAGGCCGCAATAGGCGGTAGCCACTTCCTGAAGCAGTGGCGAAAAACCCACCGGGTGAGGCGACTTGGGTGGATAGACGCTGGCACGAATGTGTGCTCCAACCAGCATGGGCCAGCCGGCCATATATTGGGAATAGCTCCAAAGCCGTTGGCGTGGCCGATCCAATGCCCGCACCCCACCGCATAACAGGCCGATGAAAAACAGCGTATGAATGGCCAACAGAAAAATAGCTCCACGTTTTCGCTGGCCAATCATCAGATGACCCGCGCCCGGCACAAGCCAGCCGACGGCAATGGCGATATATCCCATACCGCTTTTGGAATCCCCCACGATGACGCGGGGCTGAATGCTTTTGCTGTTGTCGGTAGAGGGCAAACAAAGCTCCTGAAACAATCCGTTCCGCACTGCTGCGGCAATTGGCGGCAAATAAGCCGGTATGTTTATACCGGCGTACCGCCCGTTGGGCAATCGGGCTACAGAGGCATTTCTTCAATCCGTTGGGCGAAAGTGCCGAAACCGCGCGGACACCGCGACCTTAGTTTCGCTAATTCCGTCTGTCTGGCGACATCGCCATACAGTTCCGCATCTGGTGTGCGGCCGGCTTTACTTTGCAACAGAAGCCTCAAATGTTCTTTCGGGTCGGTAATTTCCTCGGGGTCCTGTTGCGTGGGAATTGTCGTGCCAACTACCCGGCTTAACGCCTGCTCATCGGCAAAAATCCAGGCATCAAACATTTCCACGGCTACCCCGATGGCACGTGGAAAGGGTTTGTCACCGTTTGTTACGGAGTACTGTTGGGCGCTTTCTATTTCTAATTCGCGATCCATATTTCCATCACGATCCACCAGAAGTACCAGGGCGTCATAGCCGCGATTCTGGGCTTCCTTCAGCCAACTGATCGCCTTCTTTTTGTAGCCGCGACCCTTGCCATGGACGCGAATGGGCGAATTGGCCAGACGGTCGGCCTTAAATTCATGGTTGCCGCCCAATACGCGGCTGACCAATTGCTGAAGCGCCCCGCCATGTTCGTGTTTGCCCTCTGCCACAAGAAGAATTTTGTTCACTTGGTGCCCTCAACTGGAGATTTTGCCAGTTGGTCGTCGCCTTCCGCAGTCCAGATTTCCCCTAAGCTGAAGACATCCAATTGTTTCTTAACGGATGGAACTTTGCTTAGCAGTGTCACCGAAACCGCGCCATCGTCGGCCTTGGAACAAATTGTTACCTCTTCCGGAGAAAATTCATCCAGCAGATAGGGAGAATGGGTGGTCATCAGAATCTGCGTTTCCGGATGATTCTGAATCAACTTCCGGAGCAGTTTTATAATTTCCTTTATACGCTGCGGGTGAATACCGTTTTCCGGTTCTTCAACCAGCATCACCCGTGGCGGATTGGGCAGATGCAGCAACGTCAGGTAGCCCAGAACAATCAAAGTTCCGTCTGAAACGTCGGCAGCCGGAATAGTCTTGCCATTTGCTAACTTAAAATGGATTCCCTTGCCGGAAATGCCCGTTCTTGCATTCGGAATCAGATTTCCGCTAGATGAGGCC
>JAJYPG010000278.1 GCA_021795535.1 Planctomycetota bacterium | reverse complement strand
ATATCAACGCGGTGACTCAATGGCGCTATCACTGGCGCATCGCCATGCCCGCGAGTATCGATGCCCTTGAAGTTATGTTTATGGAACGGGAGGTTGTACGTCGGGCGGATGCGGCGGTAATCGGTAACTCCGGATTGCGGGATTGGCTTACTGGCGCCGGATGGGCGCTTCCCGACAATACGCAGATCATCCCTCCTTTTCCAACGCCGGATGCCAAAGTCCACGGGCACTCGGCGCTGCCGGTTGTAATCGCAAAAAGCCCGGCACTTGGGAATAATTCTGGATCATCCACTGGAACCACCGGGCCAATTCAGGAGCTGGTGTTCGCCGGACGCATGGATACCGCCGATGGTGTGGAACTTATTTGCGATGCAATTAAAGCGCTTCCCACAACCGTGCGCGACAATATAAAGTTCTCATTTATCGGTGCTATTGGTGAAGTGGGGCAACTTGCGGGCGACTGGTATGTGATGCGCGCCTTGCGCCCAACAGGTTGTCGATACGCCATTGTGCCAGAGCCATCTCCGCAGCAACAATTGCAATACCTGCAAGGCGCGGGCCGAGTGGCGATCTTTGCCGCACCTCCTGGCGCGCTACCGCAACTGTTGGTGAATTGCGTGGCGGCTGACATTCCAGTTTTCATCCCGGAACATTGCGGCTTGCGGGATTATCTATCTGCCGGGGAGTTTCAGAAATTTTGCTTTACGCCAACGGCCAGCGGTTTATCGGAAAAAATTCAATCGGTTCTCAAAACGGGTGCCACGGGCTTACGGGCGCAAATGTTGACACAAAATGGCCCCATACATTGGAACAACTTGCTAAACACAATGGGGCCATCGGAACTTCCGGGTGGCAGCGCTGCGGTCAATGAATTACCTGACAGCGTGAAGGATTTAGAAAACACAATGCCACTTATCAGCGTCTGCCTGGTGCATTACAATCGACCGAATACGCTCCGGCAGGCCGTTGATTCACTGAAAGCTCAAACTTACGCGAATTTTGAAGTTATTCTGGTAGATGACGGAAGTTCCTCATCGGAGGCACACGCTTTTCTGGATTCACTGGAAGGTGAATTTGCAGCCCGAAAGTGGCGCATTATCCGGCAGGAAAATCAGTACATGTGGCGAGCGCGCAATCATGCGGCGAAACAGGCCCGGGGCGAATATCTGGCATTTATGGATGATGATAATATCGCACAGCGGCATTGGTTGACCTGCGCCATCCAAGTGGCAAAAAGAACCGATGCCGATGTGGTCACGTCCACCATGACGCTGTTTCATGGTGATACTCTGGCTGATCCGGCGGCGTTATATCCGATGTGGGTTCCATTGGGGGCGGCGGCCAGCGCCGGGGCGTTTATGAATGTCTTCGGTGATGTACATTGCCTGGTGAAGCGTCGTGTTTTTGAGGAACTTGGCGGTTTTGAGGAACGCTATAGCGGATATCAGGAAGATTGGGAATTTTTTGCACGCGCCGTTCTGGCAGGCCATAAATTAGAGCTGATTCCTGAACCAATGCTATTTTACCGCATCAGCAAAAACAGCGTTTCGCGCAGCAGTGATCAAAACTGGAATGCCAATCGTGGCTTGAGCATGCAGCCTTACCGTAACGCCATTGGGCCGGAATTGCGTGATCTGATCCCATTCATGTTGGAAAATCAACGCTTGTATTCCGGTGTCGCGACAAAAAGAGCCTCTGGCCGCTGGAAACTTTTACGCGATGTAAATCGTTGGTTTCGTGGCCGCTCTGGCGAGGCACCGGTGGTCGTACACACCACGGCAGACGCCCTGCGTGCCGCGGGTGCAATACCCTCCCGCCGCCGGTGTCCGCGGTCATAACGGTATTGTTGGTTCAGCGCCAAAGCGCGTCAATTGGGTCGGGAGCCGCCTCCATGCGGAAAGCCTGCTCGGCCATGTGTAAAAATACAACTACGAATTTCCATCTATAGCTGGACGCAAAACGTAACCATACATGTAATCTCGATGGCTTTCCGGATGGAAACCCGGAGCCATTACACCCGGGAGCGAGACCAAAACGGACGCACCCAAGGCTTGTTCGGTCCGTTGGTGCGTTAATGCAGGTCTTATGGTTCTCGCAACAACAAGCCTGACGTCGGCAGCGAGTCTCAACCCTTTGTATGAGTGGTGTCGCTGCGCGAGCGAACAGGCGAGGGATTAACATGTTTGCCCCGACGGGATGGCGGGGAACGTACCGGGCGACGCTCACTTAATACTGTTTTGAGTCCAAGCTTGCCACGAAATTTCTCAGCGGCCTCGCGGGACCGTTGTATCAGCAAATGAATATCTCCGCCTGCCTCGCGGCTCAAGCGTTCGCGGACAATTCGGACATCGTCCACCGGTGTCCTTTGTGCAACAGCCGTTATCTTTTTAATCCGAGGCATCTTCAAGCTCCTGTAACATATCGGGGGTAACAATCTGCGGCGGCACCAAGCCTAATCGCATGCAGATCACGGCAAAATGCGCCCGCTTATTCGGATTGGCCAAGTGCTTCACATTCCAGGGCAGGATATAGTCCATGCGGTGGGTGACTGCGGCGGCTACATGCACGGCATCGCCTCCGACTGCGGGTGCCGGCATTACTTTCTCCCTCACCATCAACTCCGCAAGTCGCTCAACCTCCAAAGTCAACTCCAGCATGTTAAGCCCGGTGAGCAGGGCGAGAGCCTTATCGCGGTTGGGAAAATCTGCCGCAGATAGTTCCCGGATGACCTCGCCGGAAATGAATATGTCGTGGCGTCTTCGCTGCGTCTTCCACCATTCATTGCTTGAGGCTCGCCAGCCGACGATCTTTTCACCCGATCTGTCGGTCACGCATGCGCTAAAAAAACTGGTCTCAATATACACTCTGGCCATACCGAAAGTATATCATAATTAAAAGGGTTGTTCCCATACCCGTGCCATACCCTTGCGCCGCCGGTGTCCGCGGAGCTAAGCAGTTGGGCGGCTCGGATCAAACCGCAGCGGAAAGTCGGGCCTTGGTTCGCCGTTTCAGCAGCAATCCCAGAGCACCCAGAGCCAAAAGCGCCAGCGTGGTGGGTTCGGGTGTGGGAACAGCCTGCATGGCATCGGCGGCCATGAAGCGCGTGGCGGAAAGTCGAATGGAATTCGTTGCCAGCAAGGGTCCGGCGGTGGAACCGGATCCCATCACGCTGCTGCCGAAGATAAAGCCGGTCTGGAAGCTGGCGCTGGCGTCGGTGGTAAATAAATACATGTCAAACTGGAGGCTTAGTGTATTGCTGGAACTTACCAGACTGGCGATGCTGCCAAGATCAAAGGTGGTGTTGGAGGTGGCCGTATCCGCCAGAGCTAAAGTACTGTAACCGTTATTGAGCAGCAGCGTATTGCTATTCTCCAGATTGGTGACCTGAATGATCACGGACCCGGTACCCGTGGAGGTCCCGCCCAGAAAACTCATGACTGCATCATGAGAGGCACTCAGATTGACGTTAAGCGTTACGATTGTCAGGGAGCTGTGATATTGCGCATTACTGGACGATGCGCCCGCGGAGATAAATGAAACCTGATTATAATCCGCGACGGTGCTGGTGGGTTGCGATGTATTGGCACCACCGATGTTCCAGTTCTGTGCGGCCTGCGGATTGGCCGCCAGCAGCG
>JAJYPG010000277.1 GCA_021795535.1 Planctomycetota bacterium | reverse complement strand
TACATGCAGAATTTTCCCAACGAGCCGATGCGCCATTTTACGAATAGCCTCTTTTTGCGTCGCCGTAAGTTCCGGATTACCCGCCATCAGAGCGTCCAATTCCTGATCACTGATTTGCCGACAATGCTGGTACAATGCCTTGACCACCGGCCCGGTATTGCGTGCCGCCAGCCAGTGCATGAAATCAGCCGTATGGCGTTCAATAATGCCGCGGCTCAAATCAACTTTGGCCCCCCGCTGCTGGAGGTTGTTTTGTGCCACACGCTGCAGGTCATCGATATTATAAAGATAGACATTCCCCAGCCTTGCAACATCAGAATCCACATCGCGCGGCACGGCGATGTCCACAATTACCAGCGGGCGATATTGCCGGGCTTTCATCAGATGTTTAATCGTATCGGCCGTGATAATCGGTTCGGGCGAGCCGGTGCTCGTCAGCACAATATCCGATGCGGTCAGCAGGTCGTTAAGGCGCGAAAAATCAGATGATTCAAGGCGGAACCGCCCCGCCATCTCCGCGCTTTTTTCCGGCGTGCGATTGGTCACAATCATCCGGCCCGGCTGCAGAGACACCATGTGCCGCAGCATAAGCCCCGCCATTTTCCCCGCACCAATAAGCAACACGGTTTTATCATCAAAACGGTCAAATACACCACGCAGCAAGTCCACACCAATACTGGCCACCGACACGTGGCCATCTCCCAGGCCAGTGCGTTCGTGTACATCTTTCGCGGCGGCAAATGAACGCTGAAAAAGGGAATGAAACACAGGCCCGACCGCCTCCATCGTGGCCGCCCGTTGATACGCCTGTTTTACCTGGCTGAGAATCTGCGTTTCGCCAAGCACCAGAGAATCCAGAGAACTTACCACCGCAAAGAGGTGTTCCACCACCGCCTGCTGTTCCATGCGGTAAATACTGCCGTTGGCTTCAGCCGAGGCCACACCCCGATTTTCGGCAAGAAATTCGACCATTTCCTGGGATGTGGGCTGTGCGGAACCGTGTCGGGCAACGTACAATTCCACGCGGTTGCAGGTGGAAACAATCACCGCTTCGGCTGAAGGGAAACGTTGCTTAAAAGCCAATAAGGCGGTCTCTGCTGCCTGATCAGAAAAGGCCAGCGTTTCACGCAGACGCACCGGTGCTGTGCGATGGTTAAGTCCCACCATCATTACCGATGATTCAGATGGAATACTATTCTGCATACGTCAGCTTACAGAGCCTTTACAACATGACGGCAAAAACCGTCATCAGCAGCACAAATCCAATAATACTCAACCAGGCACAGCGCGCCCCGCGTAATACCGGTACGAGTCGGATATTTAACAGCGATCCGTACACCAGCCAGACCACCGCGGTCAGCAGAACCTTGGGTGAAAAATACCAGTGTTGTCCCATGAGTTGCGGATCGCGAACGGCACGGAATATCCCGGTAATCGCAGCCAGTGTCAGTAATGCAAACCCCAGCACAATGGCGTGGCGGGTAAATTTTTCGATTGAGGCCAATGAGGGCAACGCAAACAAATCCCAGCCAGCCCGTCCGCGCTTTTTCAGTCGCCGGTCGGCCAGCAGATAGGTTATGCCGCCAACACATCCGGCGGCAAAACTTGCGGTACCGAGAAGCACACTGGCAATATGCGCCGCCACCCATGGATTGTGCGCCCCAAAATGCTGCACACCTGATAGCCCAAGTACAATTCCAACGACCATCAGCGCGAAAATCATCGGTAGCAAAAAAGTGGCCAAGGCCCGCAGGTGCCGCGTCCATTGTAAATAAGCCCAAAGCATGGAAAGCACCAGTGCCAAAAGCAAAAATGCGTCAAAATAATCGGACAATGGCAGCGTGATGCGATGAGCATCAACCATGCGGCTAATCAGCAGGAGCGCTATTAGAAATACGCCGTTGCCCACAGTCATATTGGGAGAAACCGGGCCGGAGGCTTTCACGGACGCTGATTGGCCTGCGGTGCGTTGACGCCCCAAGGCTCGAAATTGAAACCAGAATGCCACGAGAAACGACGCCGCCGCCGCCGCCGCGGTTGCAAACTGCAAAATCGATAAATGCGTGTATGGTTCCGCGGGATTGGACATGATCTGCTAGTTCCTCACATCCGTTGCCGGGCTGTTAACAACGGCGGCAGACTCCTTGGCCTCCATGAGCCACTTCCGGAAAAGCGCTTCCGCCCCCGCTTCTCCAGACTGCCGGATGGTATCCCGCATCACTTCGCCTGACAAACGCTGCAAAAACTTGCGGCGGTGTTCGGAATTGGGAACGCTTTGCAGCACCAATTCCCGCCACCGTGCCGATAATTCTATCTGTTTTAGCTGCACCGAATCGAGTTGAGCGGCCAACTGCCGCGCCAAATCGCCGGACAAACCGGGTGATGCCCCGCCGGAAGTTACTGCCAATGTTACCGGGCCGCAGCGTTGCACCGCCGGACCAATAAAATCTCCAGCCGGGGGCGCATCACACCGGCAACACAGCACTCCGATACGGCTGGCATCCGAATAAATCTGCGCATTGATCTGCGAATGATTCGTTGCCGCAAAAACCAATACCCATCGTGGCCGCCCGGCCATGGTCAAATAGCCCGGTTCATAAGCTGATACAATACGCTGCACCGTCGGCAATTGTTCAAAATCCGTATGGAATTCCAAGCTTATTACGGTTACCAGCGCCCCGGCCGCCATGAGGCCTTCCGCTTTGCGCCATCCGACTGGCCCACCGCCGACAATCAGCACCGGTGTTGCTTTCAGCCGAAGAAATATGGGGTAAACGTCGTCCATCGCAGAGCTATCTTAGCAAAATAGTGTGTTAAAGTCGCATTGTTCATTTAAAGCCTTTGGGGCCACCGGATTTGAAATATTTTTTCTCAATCGCGGCGGTGAGATCAATGCCATGGATATTGGCCAGCGTACAAAGCCATGCCACCACATCGGCAAATTCTTCCTCCTGATTGGCCCGGTCATCGCCTTGTAACGCGGTGGCCAATTCGCCAATTTCTTCTATTAACCACATAAATGTCGGTGCCGAACCGCGTTGGATATCGCGGGCGGAATATTTATCACGAATATGATTTTGAAATTGTTCAATTGTCATCTTTTCAGACATTTTTACCCTTTCATCATTTATTTTCCTGCCCTGCGGCAATCTGCCTCAGGGCCTTGTAAACCGCGATTCCAACTGCGGTAGAGATATTGAATCCCACCTGTAATTGATGAGTTGGCAACGCCCTGTGAGCATTTATACGAATGGCTTTTTCCTTCATGGATTGTGCGGTCTGTCACTTGAGTATCACAACTTTTTACTCTGGTCGGTTATATCCTGCACAACTACGGTCCGTGCCAAAATATCTCCAATACGCTGGCGATCCGTCGAAACAAACATAAACACCAGCACCACAATGGCGATCATTTCGGGAATGCGGAATAAATTCCGTGTAAGCAATGGAACAAACCCGGGCTTTTGGCCAGTCATATCGACTACATACAGTCCCAGAATCCATTTTCCCAGAGACCGGGCAAAAATTAATTCGGAAATGGTGACATGTACTTGATAAATCGCCAGAAGCCATAAAAACTGCGGTGCCTTCAACAAATTCTGCGGATTAAATAACAAGTCCAGCGATGCCCCGGCCAT
>JAJYPG010000276.1 GCA_021795535.1 Planctomycetota bacterium | reverse complement strand
AATTGTCGAGGCACACCACAATCAGAAAAAAGATTCCCCCTCCGGGACCGCGCTGTCGCTGGCCGAGGCCATCTGTCAGGCCACAGGTCGCAATATCGATCAAGCGCTTGTACATGGCCGGCACGGTGCCGATACGTTGCGTAAAGCCGGAACCATTGGCATGCATGCCATTCGCATGGGTGATGTGGTTGGAGAACATACTGTCTATTTCGCAACATCTGGTGAACGCATTGAAGTCAAACACACGGCAACCAACCGCGATACATTCGCGCGGGGCGCATTACGAGCGGCTGAATATATCGCCGGTAAAGCACCGGGCCGCTACAGCATGCGTGATGTGCTGGGATTATCTAAAAACTGAATATTTGGCCATATATTTGATTTATGTTCGGGAACTGTATAATAGGCATTTAGGCAATTCCGCCCGTTCGGGGAATTTGCAGGCGGGTGCCGCGTGGTTCGTGCGCGGGATGTTTACGCCGTTATACTCTGTTTGTTGAGGGATGATACATTGTGACGGATGACTTTTGCAATAAAAGGCTTCTTTTTTTGCAAAAGTCATCAGCGTAAATGTATCACGGCAAGCCGAGTTGAGTATAAGGCCGCATAAGGGCATAGGCCGGGCCACCGGGGAGTCAGGTCATGGGAAAGTCTCAGGAATTGAGCATTGCGGATGTTCGGGCGGTATTTTATCTGCTCAATGAATTGCGCGATCTGGGCGCGCAACCGCAGCTATGGAAGCAACACATGCTCTGCAGACTCTGTCACCTCATTGACGGACAGGTCGGCATAAGCGTTCAAACTGCGGATACCCTTGCGGTGGACCTGGTGACATCTGTCATAACTGATCTCGGCTGGGCCGGTGAAAAGGAACGGAGAAATTGGATTAACTATTGCCGCCTCAACGATCTTAGTGTCGCCCCAAGTCGGGCGGAGATTATGCGATTAATGGCAATTGGCCGACCATTTGTCCGGCAGCGGGAGCAGTTATGTTCGGATCAATGCTGGTACGTCAACGATCATGTTCAGATCACGCGCAAAGAATCGGACGTTGACAGTTTCATATTTTCATATCGGCGGCTGCTTAAACCGCAACGCCACCACTGGCTCTATCTTCTGCGCCCCTGGAGCAGCCGCCCCTTCGCGGCCCGACAGCGTCGCATGGTGCGGTTGTTCCACGATGAATTAGGCCGAATCCTGGAGAAAGATGCCGTTCGATCAGCGGCGTTTTGTCCACTGAACCAACTCTCGCCTCGGTTACGGGAGACTCTAAATCTCCTGGCCTGCGGTTTTAGCGAAAAACAGGTGGCGCGGAACTTGTCCTGCAGCAACCACACCATTCATGGATATGTAAAGGAATTACACAGACGGCTGAACGTCAACTCCCGCGTGGAATTGCTACTGAAGGTGGAGCGCCAGCGTCGGCTGACGCAACCGATTCTCCAACTTTGATAGGGACGCAACGTGTCAGCGTAAATGAAACCTTCAAGGACAGAGGCGATGAGTAAATCACAGGCACTGCGAATCTCCGATGCTGTGGGTGTATTTCGCCTGTTAGGGGAAATACGCGAACTTGGCGGCGATCCCGTGGCGTGGCGATTGCACATGCTTCAAGGCTTGACCGCCCTGCTGGGATCGCAAGTGGGCCTTACGGGTGAAAACGAACTTCCTTATACGCTCAAGCGTATGCGGCCGGCAAATCCCATTGATTTTGGCTGGTCCGGAGATCGCGAACGCAACATCTGGCGCACGTATTTCGCAAATTTAGATATCTCCGATGATCCAACATGGAAGGATATCTATCCACATTTCGGCCGCCCATTGACCCGCTTCCGCGACCAATTTATGTCGACAGCCCAATGGTATCGCAGCGAACACGTTCAGCGCTATCGCCGGGCCAGCGGCGTGGACAGCTTCATTATGTCCCAGCGGCCCCTGCCGTGGATTAAGCGAGACCATCTGATTTATATCCTTCGCGCCTGGAATGACAAACCAATAACAGCCCGCCACGGGCGAATTCTTGAACTGTTTCACGATGAATTTTCGATCATGCTGGAACGTGATGCACAAAACTCCCGCACCGACCCGCGATTGGCGGGACTAAGCCCGCGACTGCGGCAAACGCTATGCCTCGTGTTGTCCGGCCATTCAGAAAGAACCATCGCGCTGCAACTGTCACTAAGCCGCCACACCGTGCATCAATACATCAAGATGCTATACTGCCGACTCGGTGTTTGCTCACGCACCGAACTGCTGGCAAAGTCAAATCCGGTCCAGCCGCATGGCGTACTGATTCTGGACATCCCCGGATTTCCGCGTGTCCCCGCCGCCGCCCCGCCCGTTGTCGCCAACAATTAAGGTTCGGTCAGGTAGCCGAGTATTACCCCACCGCGCGTGAGGCCTTCGATAACCGGACCACACCCTCCACCTGCCAAATGATTGCTTTTTATGGAGTAAGGCCATGAACGCAAAAATGAAAATTCTCGCTGTACAAACCAGAGAACATCTGCGTTAGCGGCTTCGCCCCCCCCTAGTTAGGGGAATTGCAAAGGCTTCTTGGACGTGCCAGAATAATCATGAGAGTTGGCGGGCCTTGGCTGGGCAAGCCGACCGGCCATGTGAGATGGCGAGAAGAGCACATCTCAAAAGCAAAGACCGCGCTCTCCCGCAGCATGCGCGTGCGGGAACGGGAGCTTTCATGTTCCAAGCACTTTTTAGGGAGAACTGCCATGAAAGCCGCATGAAGGTGATTGTTGCCGAGGCCGCGATGGTCGTCGGCTTGGTCAATATAAATTTTTATCAGGAGAATTGCCATGAGAAGTAAAATTGCACCGAATAGGTTTTCCCGCCGCATCAGTTGGCTGGCTATCGCCGCCGCGATGGCCACAGCCGCGCCGGTGATGGCCACGGCGGTAGCCTCGCCCACCACGGATAATTGGAACGGCAACGCCGGCGACGGAAAATTCAGCACCGCCGGTAACTGGAGCACTGGAGCAGTACCGACGGCATCAGACATAGCCGTGTTTGATCTGGGTGCGGCAAACACCTACACCGTCACGCTCAGTGTCGCTTCGTACTCCAGTCAGATGATTGTGGATAACAACGCGCTCACTTTGGCTAATGGTGGAAATGCCTACACGCTTAGCTCAACTGGCACCATCGGATCAGGCAGCGAATCGCTGATTGTCGGTAATGGCTCAGGCGACACTGCGGCCAATCTCACGCTCGGAGCGAATGGGTACGGTATAGGTTCCGGTGTGAACGGCACCATTGGCGAAGTGAACGGCAGCGTGGGTACCCTTACCATCGGCACCGCGGGCAATACGTACGGCACCAATGCACTGCAACTCTCCGGGGCATTAGCGGTGGGTTACGGCGGTAACGGTACACTGACGATCAACGCCGGTGCCGCCAGCGTTGGCGGCGATCTGGATATTGCCGCGCTATCCGGCAGCGGGCTTTTCGACAGTATCGTATAAACATCAAGCCTGGCGCATTTTCGTCACCGAGCGGCATCAGCGCCATATTCAGATAGCCCAACCACTGGAAGAACGCCGAGAGCTGGCCGCTGGCCTGGCTACGCGTTCGCTGTGGCCGTTCGGCGCATTGATCCCGGTATTGGCCGTCCTCATCTGGCTG
>JAJYPG010000275.1 GCA_021795535.1 Planctomycetota bacterium | reverse complement strand
TTCCGATCTCCCTCCAACCATGCACCGTTGCTGGTGTTTTGCCAACTTCCGTTGGCCTGTTGCTTATGGGCAAGCCGCCGCAAAAGTTCACGTGACCAATTGTGCTGTCGGCCCCGGGAATCGGTAAAAATCCGCTGGTGGGACGCGTGTAGAACCTCAGCCAGAGTCAGATAAAAATAGAATAGCCCGCGTTGCGATCCTTCCGCCGGATTTTCCGCCAGCGTGTAATGCCTGCGCAGCCATTGGCGCAGGCGAATCACACGCGAATCTTGTGCCGATAGGCCAGCATAGATCATGCTTTTCAATTGGGCGTAAGTGATGTTTCCATAGTTGTGCAATCTACTTCTTGCGCTGCGTTCGTGGGAATCCAGAGAATTCGGCAAATTTGCGGCATTCACGCCTGCGGCTCGCCCAAGATTTGTACTTGCGTTTCCGTCCCAATGCTCGGCAACTCGTATGGCTGTGCGAAGTTCATGGCCTGTGCCGGATTCTTCCGGCCCAAACATCCAGTTGGGAGCCAGCGGTTTGGCGTGCTGGTTGGGCCTGAACCAGGATGTTGCAGACGAGTTTGAGGTTGGGCGGCTGTCTTCAAGAAAACGCCGCGCTGCGGCTATCTGTGTGGCGAAACGGTCTCCCGGCATATCCGCCAGTGTACGCATGACTATGGCCGTGTTGTACAGCGGTTCGGTGTTGCCGTAAAAGCCGCCATCAGCGTGGCGACAGGATTCAATAAATGCCAGAGCTTTACGCACGGGCGTCTCATTCGCACCGGCTCCTTCCTGCAACAGGGCCTTGGTCACCAGCGCGGTGACCGCCGGCCCATAGCGGCCCAACCAGGCACCGTCCGCCCGTTGATGGTGCAAAAGAAAAGCCACACCACGTTGTCGGCATTGCCGCAAACGGGATGATCCAATGCGCCGCAGGGCGGATGCCGAACCAATTTGCGGAAAACCATTTTTCGCCGCGACACCTCTGGCCCGCAACGTGCATAGCGACAGCCCCACCGTAATTGCCAGCAGAAATGCCGCGCCGCACACCAGCCTGCGCGGCGAGCAATCGACCATTATTCCTTCCGCTGGGTGTATAAGCCGTTTGATCCGTTCGCTCAGGTCGGACCTTCGGGTAAGCAACCCGACCGCCAGAGGGGCGGGGCGACCTGTGCCGCAGGCTCTGGCCAGGGCTATTAAATGTTCGGCATATTGGTACGCCCCGCCGCATTGCCGGGCGGCTATGGCGTCGGCAATAAATTCGCGGTCACGCCCCACCCGCTTGTTCATCCAATACACCAGCGGATGATAAAAATAAACCACTCCGGCCAACGCGGTCAGGAGTTTGGAAAGCGGATCGCGCCGGTCAATGTGGGCATACTCATGCCGCAAGACCGCATCAATTGTTAAATCGGTGGATTGTTCCACCAGGGCCGCGGGCAGCAACACTTGCGCGCGAAATACGCCAAAGGAGATAGGCGAATCAATTCCCTGCGACAGTCGCAGCGCAGCGTATCTGGAGAATCGTGGGGATTTCCTTTTTGTCCGGACGCAACGCACAATGGCGTTCCAGCGACGGGTTAATTCCGGCGATGGGGCGGAGGACTGGCAAACCAGCCGTCGCAGAAGCCACGATCCTAAAAGCAATCGCCACAATGTAAAGGCAGCGCCAAGGCCATAGACAAGTTCAATAATACCAACTGGAGGGAGCCACTCTTGTACGGTTGCAATGACGGTCGTCAAATATATGTAGATTATGTGTATAGATATTCCAATATATGAAATAGTCTTTTTGTCCTGCATGGGAGCGGGCGTGACCGACACCTTTTGTTCGCCAAAATGGCGGACCAGGCCGATATGGAGTCTGTTGGCGGCGGCTGGCGCGGGATCGACGGAATGTGCCATGGGTGTTATCAATCCCAGTGACCATGGGCGAATGCCGGGAACAGCCGCCAAACAAGCCAGCAGAAGTGTAGCCAGCAGCAGCCCCTCGCCCAGTCGCTGGCGGCGCATGGGCGAACGTATCAGCGCCAGAATAAGCCAGCCTGTTCCCAGCACCACTGTGACCGCGACCATGCTGTCGATCAGCCAATGTGCCAGGAAAGGCGAGCCTTGTAAAAGCCAGCCTGGCGTGCGATTCATCGGCGGCGATCCTCCGTCGAATTTGTCGCTTTATCTTCCGTTTCCTTGGCGGGATTATTTTGCCGCGCCTCGTGAATGAGTTGTTCCAAACGTTGGCATTCGCTGTCGGAAAGTTTGCGGTCGGCAATGGCGTGCAGCACCAACTGATCCACCGCTCCGTCAAAAACCGTATGTAGAAAGCGCGATACGGTGCGCTGCCGGGTGTACAGCGGGCGATAGACAAACGCACGCCCTGCCGCCCGGTGGGCGACGAGACCCTTGTCTTCCATCATGCGCAGGAATGTCTGGACGGTATTTTGCGCCAGCGGTTCATGGGCCGCCATACGTTCATACACATCGCGCACCGTGGCCGGACCTATATCCCACAATATTTTAAGTATTTCCAACTCGCGTTGGGTGGGGGTTTTTTCTGTGGAATTTGTTGTCATTTAAGCACCTGTTCAACGTCGCCTAGATTTTTAGGTTATCAGCCCGCCACGCATCCGTCAAGCAGCCTTCATCAGACCCAGCACGCCGGGAAATCTTGTCCATTTTGTGCGTGCGTTATACGATATGTGGATGAAGCCAGGCATTGATGATAATGAAAAAGAAATTCTACAACTGCTTTGGCGGCACAAGGCGCTCTCGCGATGGGAGATACACGAGCTTACCGGTAATACCCCGAATCAGGCCGGTAGTGATGTCGCCAGGCTCATTAAGAAGGGGTTCTTGCGGGAAAGGATTCCCGATGTGGTCGGGCCTGGCCGGCCGCGCGTGCCCGTGGAAATTGACCCTTCTCGTCGTTTTGTTCTTGGTGTGGCGATTCGTCCGGGCTATCTTGAGTTGGCCCGGCTTAATTTGCGGGGCGTAATGCTCGGTCGGCAGTTACGGAAAAACCTGACTCAAACAGAGGCGGTTGTGCCGACGGTTTGTGATTTGATCCGTGAAAACATGGGCGCAGACTGTGTGGCTATCGGGCTAAGCACGCCTGGTTTTGTGGATCCGGATCACCCCAGAATTCTCTCATCCTCCATAGCCTCGGCCAAGGGACCGGTGGAACTTGACCCTGTCTATGCGATTAAAGGTGTTGCTCCAATCATCCTGGAAAATGATATGCACGCACTGGCCGCGCGCTGGCTGCTGACCCATGAAGCTGACGCCAATGAGGATGTCGTTCTGGTATTCATTCTGGATGGGGAATTAGGTGCGGCGGTGCTGGTTGGTGGCCGCCCCAATTGCGGCTGCATCGTGGGTGCAAACGATCTGGGACACACACGTTTTCATGTCCGGACAGAGTTGTGTTTCTGCGGCCATTATGGATGTCTGGAGCGAATTTGCTCCACCGCTTTTTTGCGGAAACTTGATGGTCGTGAAACGCGGCTGTTCGAGCGAATGGCGCTCATCAGGCATCTGCGTGAAGATCCAGCCCTGTACCGCGTGACGCGGTATCTGGCAACGGGTCTGGCCAACGTGACCAACTTCATGCATCCCAACCGCCTCGTTTTGGTCAGCGAATTTACACGCCATCCGTCTT
>JAJYPG010000274.1 GCA_021795535.1 Planctomycetota bacterium | reverse complement strand
TTCTTACGAGCAGGAAGCTTAGCGTCCTGCGACGGATTCACCCCGATCCGGATACCGACGCCAGTGAAAACGTGCGGCAGTTTGTGCTTTCCGCCGGGCGCAAGTTGCCGAAAAAATTGGATCGCAATGTGATTCGCGAACTTCTGGATTCCGTGCGCGGTACGCCATTGGCGTATGCGATCCATCTAAGCGTGCTCAAAACTTTCAGCACCGCTGAATATTCCCCGTTGGAACAGGGGCATTATGCGTTGGCCAGTGCGAATTATGCCCACTTTACTTCGCCGATTCGGCGGTATGCCGATCTGGTGATTCATCGCCTGCTGGATAGCGTCCTTACCGGCACGCGAAAAAAGACCGCCCGGGGCAAAAAAAGCCCTGCTAAACCCGCGACGACACTTAGCACGGAAATCAACGCCCTGATGCCCATGACACTGGGCAATGTGCCGGACTATAACGCCCTGGTGCGCCTGGCGCGGCATTTGTCCTTTACCGAGCGCCGGGCACAGGACGCCGAGCGCGAATTGCGGGCTGTGAAAGTTCTTGATTTACTTTCACAGCATATCGGGGATGTCATTGACGGCGTGGTGACGGGCGTGAACAATTCCGGCGTGTTTGTGCAATCCACGCGATTTCTGGTGGAGGGGCAGATACGCATGAACGATCTGCCCCCGGATTATTGGATTTACGACCAGCGCACGGTGTGCTTGCGCGGGCAGCGCTCCGGCCGGCGAATCACGCTGGGTGATCTGGCGCGGGTACAGATTGTAGCGGTGAATATTTCCGCACGGCGCATGGAAGTGCGGCTGATAGAACATGGCTCGACGATTCGCGGTGAAAGGCACCTGCGAAAAGTTGAACCCGCGCGTGCTCCCAAGCCGGCAAAAATTCAGGAGCCGGGCGACCGCACACCGGAGCGGCGCAAGCACAAACATGGCAAAGACCCGTCAAAGGATGGAAAACGCTCCAAACGTTTTGGCCGCCGGCGGCGCGGACGGTAAGGAACAGTACCAAAACAATTTCCCGATTTGCGCTGCACTCTCAATCGCCACCACCGGCAGAGCCGGCGGCTATGTGAGGGACGGCAAGTCGGGTTTTGGGAAAGTTATTCGGGACCCGTTCCTAAGCAGTCCGTGCGGCATCAAGATGTTGCCGCGGTTTTCCCCGGCTACTTTGCACATTGGATTCTGATCATGAAATCCGCAGCGCGTAGAGCATTATTAAATATTCTTTATCGATGCTGCCGCCGAAACAGCCAACCGGCGACAAGCGGCCCGCTGGAAGCCACGGGCGTGGTAGTGATCCGGTTTGATGAAATCGGTGATCTGATTCTTACTTTGCCGTTTCTGCGGGAATTGAGGCGATGTATGCCCAACGCCCGCATTGCACTGGTGATACGCCCGGCTCTGGTGAATCTGGTGGAATTATGCCCCCATATTGATAACGTCATACCGTTTGCTCCGAAATTCGGCTTTCGGCCCGAGCGGTTAAAAGCTCTCTTTGGCCTGCGGCGGCAGGTTGCAGCCGCCCTTGGGGCAGAGCCGGAACTTGGAATTCTGCCGCGGTTTGATGCCGATTTCAGTCGCGGCTTAATAGCGTTGCTGGCAACCGGCGCACAAAGACGTATCGGCTTTTCCGAATCAGCTACGCCTGAAAAAGCACACGCCGATGCCAGCACAGACCGATTCCTGACGCATCCGATTAAGCCCGAGTGTACGGACATGCACGAACTGAAACGCAATTTGTCTTTGCTGGAGGCCTTGGGGGCGCAAATCACCGATGACCATTTGGAATTATGGTTATCGCCTGAGGATCGGCGTAAAGCTCGAGAGGTAATGGGTGGATGTCCGCAAGTTAAGCAATGGATCGCCGTATGCGTGGGAGCCAGTACCGCCCGCAAGCGTTGGCCGCTGGATCGCTACGCCGCACTGATAAAATCTCTCGCGGAGCGCCATCGGGAATATGGGTTTGTTTTTATAGGCGGCACCGACGAATTCGGGGTCGCGAAGGCTTTGGCTGACGCGTGGCCGCGGCAGTGTGTTAATGCGGCAGGCAGGTTGACGCTACGCGAAACCTCTGCACTTTTGGAACTGTGCCGCCTGTATGTGGGCAACGACACCGGGCCTATGCACTTGGCCGCCGCGGTTGGCACGCCGGTAGTTGCGGTTTATTCTGACTGCCTGTCAGCCTCATCCGCAGACGAGGCTCCGCTGCCGCGATTTGCTCCCTGGGGTGTTAAGCAGAAGTTACTTTTGCCTTGGGCAAGCCCGCCCTGCCGGGAATATTGCACCCGGACCGAGGCCCATTGTATTTTGAATACCACTACCAGCAGCGTCGCCGACGCTGTTGGGCAGCTTTTGACTGATCCCGCGTTGGCGGCGGCAAACAGGCCGCAAGCTTTCTGCAATTTACAATCACCCGCCAGGGGCAATCCCTGAGCGCAAATTGAGTGAAATCTGTTCTGAAATCTGTTCTTGCCGAGTTTTGCGTCTGCCGTTAATATTGCCCCAAGCCCACTGGGAAAGGAGAAATTCATGACGTTATGGTCGGACTTTCACACCAACGACAAGCGCATCATTCATAAATGGATGCACTATTTTCCCGCTTACGAGCAGCACTTCCAGCGATACATTAACCGACCCATGGTGTTTTGGGAGATTGGATGTGGTGAAGGCGGCTCGCTGCAAATGTGGAAGCGGTTCTTCGGACCTCACGCCCGGATTGTGGGTCTGGATATTCGCCCGGAATGCATGGAATTTGAAGAGAACCAAATCTCTGTGCGAATTGGTGATCAGTCGGACCCGGCTTTCTTGAAGAAAATACTCGATGAATTCGGACCGCCGGACGTGATTTTAGATGATGGCAGCCATATTATGTCGCATGTTGTCGCATCATTCAGGTATCTGTATCCCCGAATGGATAAGGCCGGTGTGTATATGGTTGAGGACATGCACACAGCGTATTGGTCGAAAGACTATGAGGGGGGCCTGAAGAAGGCTGGAACATTTATCGAACTTTCCAAGGATCTCATCGATGAACTGAATGCGGATCATACGCAGGGTGCATTAGAACCGACGGAATTTACGCGTTCAACTTTGTCCATGCACTTCTATGACAGCATCGTCGCATTTGAGCGGGGACGGCATCAACCCAAATTTGCCGCCAAGACAGGAACTATATCGCCCACAGGGGCGAAACCTGAATCTAGTTGGTTCGGTTTGTTCAAAAATCGCCGTCATCCCAAATAAACGGTGCATCGTGATCCGGGCTGCGGAGAACGGATTATATTTCCACCCAGTCTATCAACCGCGTTTCGTGGGATATCCGCGAAGGTATTTGAACATTCGACCCATCGCTTGGGTGGCGAGTCGGGCCGCTTCGCCAACGCGCCCCGAGTCCCATGCGGCCTGGCAACGCTCCGACTTCTCCCGCCATTTTGAACGTTGTAGCGCGGTATAGTAATCTTTAAATACGCGCCGCTGCGCGGGCGTATTATCCGGTGAGAAAAAATTCACCCAGTCGGTTTCCCTGATTTTCTGATCGCACAAACGGACATTATTCAATCCGGCCGCAGGATGTCGGCGGTACAATATCAGGACTTCGTCAATAAAAGCGTAGTTTCCAAGGCGGCAGGCGCGTATCCAATAATCCCGATC
>JAJYPG010000273.1 GCA_021795535.1 Planctomycetota bacterium | reverse complement strand
GCATATATAATATCCCCCAGCATTGCGAAGCTCGCAGTGGTTCCCCCCGTGGTGGGGTCGGCCAGAATGCTGATAAACAAACCGCCGACGCTGTGCAAGCGTGCCAGAGCGGCGGACGTTTTAGCCATTTGCATCAGGCTAAGCGTGCTTTCCTGCATGCGTGCCCCACCGGAGCAGGAAATGATGACCAGCGGAAGCCGGTCGCTGGTTGCTCGTTCAATGGCGCGGGTGATTTTCTCACCCACCACCGAGCCCATGGAGCCAGCCAGAAAGAAAAAGTCCATCGCCGCCAGAACCATCGGGCGGCCTTTAATAAAGGCTTTTCCTGTAATGACCGCGTCGGATGAACCGGAGGCCTTTTGGGCTTCAATCAACTGTTGTTTATAACTTTTACGGGCATTGAAGGAAATGGGGTCAGCGGAAACCATGCGTGCATCGGCTTCCTCAAAAGTGCCGGTATCCACCAACATGGCCACACGCTGGCGGGCGCTGACGCGAAAATGATGTTCGCAGCGCGGGCAGGTATGGAAGTGGTCTTCCATTTCCTTGCGGTAGATCATTTCCGAACAGCCGGGGCATGCAAGCCACAGGCCCATGGGAACATCCACGTTTTTGCGCGGCGCGGTGAAAGTGGGTTGGAAATTCACTGGGGAAATTGCCGAAGCTAAAAGCTGTGTCATAGTTTATCCTGGCCTTCCATGCAAAAAGGACACTGCAAGCACGATCCTCGTGCCTCCCGCTCCGCCAACCATGCATCGGGCCAAATATCCCGATAAATCGCAAGGCCAAATATCCCGCTCTGCCCAACGTTTGTAAAGACTATGATAAGAAAACGAGACGGCGAAAGCAATGGCTGGAGAGCTAATTTTGCTGAAAAGTGGATTATAGGACAATCCTTTAAGGGGTTCGGAGGCTATAGCCTCTGTTTTATAAAAAAAGTCCTATAATAATGTAAAACGAACCCGTTATGAGTTTCGGTGTATTTGACAATCCCATACTAATCAATATAATAATTTATAGCAATATTACGATGAGGTAATTATAACTGAGTCATTGGTAAAGCAATACAAGGTTTCCGATTGTATTCATTCATCAATGGAGTTGCTTTGCCACCAGATCTTGTCGCGAACATGATGATTGTAATACCCTTGTTTTTCAGGAGATTCTTCCATGGCCAGCACCATCACACTCAAACAAGTCGGGCCGTTTGCCATCGACGTTCACGGATCGGATTGGACCTTTCGTATAGATTTACCCGTTAAAGATGGTGGCCAAGCCAGCGGACCGGGACCCACCGACCTGGTTCCCGCCGCCTTGGCCGCTTGCGAAATGATGCTGGCCCTTCTAACGGCCAAACGCAATGGCCACCCGCTCACCGGGGTTGAAGCAACGGTCAACAAAACGTATCAGGCCAATCCATCGCGGCTTGGCGATATGACCGTGAAACTTCAGAATGTGCTGACGCAGTTACCCCCGGAAATACATGAACGTGTGAAAAATGCGGTGGCAACCTGTCCGGTCTTAAAAACCCTGGAGCAGCCACCGAAGCTCTATTCAGAATTGGCGTAATAGAAACAATGCATATCTGTCATACCCGTACCCACCGCTGGCAGAAAAGCCTGCCCCCGCCAGTGTGGAGTGTCTGGCATTCGCTCGTGGCAACATCTTCAGCGTTATAGCCTGCGGCTTGTCCAAAGTGGAACTGCGGTACGTCACACTACCCTCGAACAAGCATTTTCTCTTGGGAATTTATGGCCCGCCTAAAGGATCATGCACCCGTGCGGAAATATCTCCATTCCAGCGGCTTGAACCCAAGTGCCGTCGCGTTTAGAGTATCTTGGTGAAGTAGGTTGTGATCACAAGGCGTTTTCATGCGTTTGACTGATATTCTTAAGCCCCAGGATGTTCTGGTTCCGATGCTGGCAACTGATAAAAAATCAGCCATCAAGGAACTGGTGGATTTATTGGCAAAATCCGCTGACGTAAAAGACCCCGAATTGCTTCTGACCAGCGTTCTGGAACGTGAAGCAACCCGAACCACCGGCGTGGGCCACGGGCTGGCTATTCCGCACAGCAAGTGTGGAGGCGTTAAACGCCTGATGGTGGCCATGGGCAAAGTGGCTTCGCCCATCAACTTTAACTCCATTGATGACCAACCGGTCTCCATCATTGTGCTGTTGGTCAGCCCGCCAGAGCAAACCGCCGCCCACATTCAATGTCTGGCGAGCATCAGCCGCCTGATGACAATTGAAAGCTTCCGCAACACGCTGCTTAAATGCCATAACAGTGTAGAGTTTTATAACGCCATTTTGGACAAGGAAAAAGTGATTGAAACACCGGCCATGTGAGCCGTCTACCCCCGCCCGGACAAGCTGGAAGCAAAGAGGGAAGTAAATTAAATTCATCGCAGTGCCGTGTCTGTTACGGCCAAAGTTGTTATGCTCAAGCCATGGCAACACCGAATCCAACCTCCCATCCCTTCTGGCTTTCCGGCCAACAACGGCAGGGTCCCACCGAGCCAGTGCATAACCCTTATGATGGCTCGGTTGCGGGTCTGGCCTGTCAGGCACAGCCTGAGGATATTTCCCGGGCGTTGTCGGCCATGGCCCAATGCCTGCCGGAAATGAGTCGCCGCAAAGCTTATGATCGGCGACTTTCGTGCCAGACTGTGCAACAAGGGCTGATTGGCCGGCGTGATGAATTTGTCCGCGTCATTGCGCTGGAGGCTGGCAAACCGCTCTCCGCCGCGCGTGGTGAAGTGGATCGGGCAATTGCCACCTTCACGCTGGCGATGGAGGAATCCACACGCCTGGCCGTGGAATTGCTGCCGGTGGATGATCAAGCCGCATTCAAAAATTACCAGTGCCGCGTGGAGCGCAAGCCCGTTGGCCCCTGTCTGTTCATCACACCGTTTAATTTTCCGCTCAATCTCGTGGCGCATAAAGTTGCCCCGGCTCTGGCCTGCGGATGTCCGTTTATTCTCAAACCATCTGACCGCACACCGCTGACCGCGTTGCTGCTTGGGGAACTGCTGGCGGCGGCCAATCTGCCCGTCGGTTCATGGCATATTCTTCCCACACCGCTGGCCAATCTGTCCGCTCTGATTACGCATCCGAGTATCGTGCTGATTTCCTTCACCGGGTCGGATAAAGTTGGATGGGAACTCCGGCGGCAGGCCGCGGGCAAAACCGTGCTTCTGGAACTTGGGGCCAACAGCCCAGTCATCGTGGAGGCTGATGCCAACCTGCCTGATGCGGCAAGCCGTATCGTCCGCGGCGCTTTCGGCTACAGCGGGCAAAGCTGCATCAGTGTGCAGCGTATTTTGCTGCAGCGAAATATTGCCGCGCCAATGACTGATCTGCTGGTGCGGCAGACCCTGACGCTGCGCATGGGAAACCCACTTGAGCCAGACACGGATATCGGCCCCATGATTGATCTTGCCGCCGCCCGGCGCGTGGAACAGTGGGTCAATGAAGCGGTTGTGGCCGGCGGAAAAATTCTCTGCGGCGGCCAGCGCGATGGGCGTTTTTACCCCCCTACACTGCTTGCCGATGTCCCACCCGACCAGCGTGTCGTTCACGAAGAAGTTTTTGGCCCCATCGCGGTAATTCAAACCTATTGTAATCTGGATGAAGCGTTGGCCCAGGCCAACGTGCCGGT
>JAJYPG010000272.1 GCA_021795535.1 Planctomycetota bacterium | reverse complement strand
GTCAAGGGGCTTGTCATACCATACATGTTACTGCGTGCATTGCGCGATGCGAACGTGAAAAAAGAGGTCGAACCGATTATCGGCTTCATGCCCAGCATTCTTCTGGGAGCGGTGGTTACGGGAACCGCCCTGATGCTCTCCGCGCGGCTTTCCGCCGGACACCATGCTTTGGGCCTGCTGATTATACCAACATCCATATCCACTATTTTCACCGGATTTTTGCTGCTCACCGCACGGGTGAAGGCCGTGACACAAACCATCGGCTTCCTGCTTCTGGAAAACGGAATTTTTGTTTTTGGCCTGCTGCTGCTGGCGGCCATTCCATCGCTGGTGGAACTGGGAATTCTGCTGGACCTGTTTGTCGGTATTTTTGTCATCAGCATTATTCTGCACCATATTAACCGGACATTTTCCTCTATGGATACGCGCGATCTGGCATCGCTGAAGGAATAAAGATTTATGTATCTGGCAATTTTGCTTGTTTGTCTGCTCGGCGCGGGAATCGCGGTTCTGATTCCATCCGAGCGCTGGCGCCCACTGGTTTTGCCTGTGGTTGGACTCTCGCATCTGGGGCTGGTTCTGGCTATTCTGATGGGTGCCAGCCCCGGACCATGGCACCATTATCTGGCCATTGACCCACCGGGCAAAATTGTGCTGCTGGTGGTAAGCGTGCTGTTTTTAATCAGTTCCTTTTATGCCGTGGGATATTTGCGTTACCGCATGGAACGCGCCAACCGTGTGTTCTGCGCGTGCCTGATTCTTTTTCTGGGAGCAATGACTTTGGTCATCTGCTCCAATCACCTTGGCATTATGTGGATCGCCATGGAGGGAACCACACTAAGCTGTGCCCCGCTCATTTACTTCAACCGTACGCCACGTTCCATTGAGGCCACCTGGAAATTCCTGCTGATCTGTTCTGTTGGCATAGCCCTGGCACTGCTCGGTTCATTTTTCATCGCTTATTCCGCGGTATGCCAGGGCATTACGCCCACTCTGGAAATGCAGGCTCTGGTCAAACAGGCACCGCTTCTAAACAAGGTGTGGCTGCAGGCCGGCTTTGTGCTTTTACTGGTCGGGTACGGCACCAAAATGGGCCTCGCCCCCATGCATACCTGGAAGCCGGATGCCTATGGCGAAGCGCCTGGAATGGTAGGGGCGCTTATGTCCGGCGGCCTGACCAGTTGTGCCTTTCTTATGGTCATGCGCGCGCAACATGTTCTTGCCGCAGCAGGTCAGACCCTCTGGACCTCGCATATTCTGATTTTCATGGGATTGCTGTCCATGCTTTTTGCCGCGGTTTTTATGGTGGGCCAAAAAGACCTGAAACGAATGCTTGCCTATTCCAGTGTGGAAAATATGGGCATATTGGCCTTGGGACTGGGAATTGGCGGACTGGCCCTGCTGGGCGCGCTGCTGCATGTCATCAACAACGCCCTGACCAAGGGCGTTCTTTTTCTTTCCGTGGGAAATATTCACCGGGCTTTTGGCGCTAAAACCACACCCGATGTAAGCGGTGCGATTCGCCGCCTGCCGCTTTCCGGAACACTGTTTCTGCTGGGATTTATCGCCGTTATCGGATCACCTCCTTTTGGCCCGTTTGTCAGCGAATTTATGATTCTAAATGGGGCCTTTTCAGCCGGCCACTTTCTGGTGGCCGCCGCGTTCCTGCTTCTTCTGTTGATTATTTTTATGGGAATGGGACGCACCGTTCTGGCCGCCGTGCAAGGCCGCCCCACGGCGCTGGCCCGCAAAAGCAACTACCGGGATACAATTCTAACCGCGGCACCTGTGCTTATTGCCTTGCTGTTGGTACTGATGCTGGGACTTTTTATTCCAGCCCCACTGGTAACGCTGCTTCACAAAGCCAGTGCATACATGGGAGCAAAGCCATGAATCATTCAGATTCCCACCATTTATATGCAACTCTTGGTGCCGGACGGGCCATTGCTTGCCAGGATATTCCGCGACTTGAACTCACTGATTTCCAACGTGCCATGGGAGTGGCCATGAAACGCGGCTGGCGTGTGGCGAGTCTTTTTGCAATTCAGGACGCTTTGGCCCCATCTGCTGGCAACCCGTTGCCTGCTGTGCAGGTTGTTATGGCGGATGATGCCACCGCAAGCCTGCATCTGATGCAAACCACGGTGCGGGACTCTTACCCCTCCATGGCGACGGAGTTTCCGCAGGTTCAGCTTTTTGAACGTGAAATGGCCGAACAGTGTGGAATAAATCTTGTTGGCCACCCCTGGCTCAAGCCGGTACGCTTTGCGCCGCCACTTTATGCCGGCAATGGCAACACCCCAATTCCTAAAAATCAAAATACTCTCTGCGGCCAAATGAACTTTTACCAGGTGCAGGGCGATGAAGTACACGAGGTTGCCGTCGGACCTGTACATGCCGGAGTGATTGAACCGGGGCATTTCCGTTTTCAATGCCATGGCGAGGAAATATTCAATCTGGAAATTTCCCTCGGCTATCAGCACCGCGGCGTTGAGCGGGCACTTATTGGCGGGCCGGACAAGCGAAGTCTGCACTACGCTGAAACCCTTGCTGGGGACACCACCATTGGCCACACCACAGCCTATTGCCAGATTTTGGAGGCACTTTCCCACACGCAAAAATCAGCACGGGCGCAAACCTTGCGCGGCATTGCGCTGGAGCTTGAACGTCTGGCCAACCATGTGGGAGACTTGGGGGCGATCAGTGGGGACGCCGGCTTTTTGCCCACCGCCTCGTATTGCGGACGACTGCGCGGCGAATACCTGAATATGACCGCGCTGCTCTGTGGCAACCGTTTCGGACGAGGACTGATCTGTCCCGGCGGCGTCGCATTTGATGTGGACGATAGCCTGATAAGCCAATTGCAGAACCAACTTAAAATCGTCGGCACGCAGACCAGACAGGCCATCAATCTGCTCTGGAATGCCCCCTCCGTCATGGCTCGTCTTGAGGAAACAGGCGTTTTGGATAAACAGGTCGTGCTGGACCTTGGACTGGTTGGGCCGATGGCACGGGCCTGCGGCCTGCCACGCGATGCGCGGCAAAATCATCCAACCGGTCTGTTCCGCTTCGCCCATATACCCACGGCTACATGGGAAAGCGGCGATGTCTTTGCGCGGGCTTATGTGCGCTGGCTGGAAATTCAGCGTTCACTTGATTTTGTCTCCACACAACTGCGCAGCCTGCCGCCGGGGAATATTCTCTCACCGCTTGGCAAACTGTCACCGAACCAGTTTGCGGTTTCCATGGTGGAGGGATGGCGCGGCGAAATTTGCCATGTCGCACAGACCGATTCCCACGGACGGTTTATGCGTTATAAGGCAGTGGACCCCTCGTTTCACAATTGGTCGGCTGTGGGATTGGCACTGCGCGGCGAGGAAATTTCCGATTTTCCGCTCTGCAACAAAAGTTTTAATTTGTCCTATTGCGGACACGATTTGTAAACTGCTTTGCGCCAGAACCGTTGGCTGCACGCTTGATGGAATAAGAACATGATTGACATTTTACTCGCCAGGCTTTCGCAGGGGCATCAGACCATGGCGTATCCCAACGCCGCCCACGCGCCACTTTCCGCCCGCTTCCGCGGCCTGCCCGTGCTTGATGCCACAAAATGCCCGGACGGATGCGCCAAATGCGTGGAAAGTTGCCCGACCGAGGCCATCAGCACAGGTATGGGCATGGATGT
>JAJYPG010000271.1 GCA_021795535.1 Planctomycetota bacterium | reverse complement strand
GGCTTGCTCCCCGTGCTCAATATGTTCATCACCATGGGTAAAACCGGCTATGCCGAGTCCTTTGGCCCGGCGGCCCAGAACCTTAACGGCTCGGCCTATCAGCTTGTCGGCGGATTGTCTTTTAACTATCCGATTTTTAATCGCACCCCCACGGCGAATTATCAAAGCGCGGTGTTAAGCCGCGATCAGGAAGAGGCCGCCCTTGCCAACACGGTTCGCAGTGTGGAATTAAGCGTTCGCACGGCATACATACAGGCGCAAACGGACAAGCAGCAGATCACCGCCACCGCCGCCACCACTGAAGCGCAAGCGGAAACCTTACGCGCTACCCAGGGGGAATTTAAAGTTGGTGAAAGCACGGCCATTCAGGTGTCGCTGGCGCAATCCAATTTGCTCGCAGCGCAACTTGCGCAGGCACAGGCCAATGTGGCCTATCTTGACGCTTTGAGCACCTTGTATCTGCAGGAAGGTTCACTGCTGGAACGCTGCCACATGAAAGCCCCGGGCGCGGTGGCGGTGAAACCCATCGGCCCATCCTGGCTGCGGCGCTGGCCCGATGGCGTATTTCACTGATTCCACGCCTGTTGCTGGCGCAACAATACATTGTGCCAGGCATCAGCGGCTTAATTGCAAAGGTATTGATACCGCGTTTGCCTTACGACACAAGCGCGGCAGGCGATGGAATATTTAGAAAATTTTTCAGCAGGGTATAGCCTTCGGGCGTCAGAAAACTTTCCGGGTGGAACTGCACGCCGTGCAGCGGCCAATGTTTATGCTGCACCCCCATAATCTCTTTTTCTTCCGTCCACGCCGTTACGATAAAATCTTCGGACAATGTGCCGGGGCGGATGACCAGACTGTGATACCGTGCGGCATCAAAGGGGTTGGAAAGTCCGGCAAACACGCCTTGCCGATTATGATAAATTGGGGAGGTTTTGCCGTGCATAAGCCGATAGTTACGTTCCACGATTGCCCCAAAGGCATACCCAATGCACTGATGTCCCAGGCAAACGCCCAGAATGGGCAGGCGCGGGCCAAAATGCTTCAGCACATCATTGCTGATGCCGGCCTCACGCGGGGTGCAGGGGCCGGGAGAAATGATGATTTTTTCCGGCTGCCATTTTTCAATTTGATCAATGGTGATTTTATCATTACGGATAACCTCAATGGTGCCCGCAGGATCAATTTCGCCTAACCGCTGCACGAGGTTGTATGTGAAGGAATCATAATTATCAATCAGCAAAATCATGCGGGGGATTATATAGCGGGTAATGGCAAAGGGGAAAAGCGGATAAAAAAAGGTTTATATGCGACGCCCCATAAAGGGGCCATGTACACGCGTTTATCAGACACTTGCAACCATGGTCGGCGCGGCCGGTGCTATGGTGCCCAATTTTCAATCATTCGGCTTGTTTTTTTGCAACTCATCCCACCCCTCTGACCGATAAACAAATACAATGGATGCCATCGTATCTAATCCGCTGACCTCTGCGAAAGTCTCGGAAGGCGAGCGAGGGGCAAATGACCGAACTTCTTTGCTTCCCGCGCGGATTTGTGGTTTGGCGGCATTGATTCTTGGCGGAACAGTTCTTAGCGGCTGGACATTTAATATCCTCGCCCTGGCACAGTTCCGTAGCGGTCAGGTTCCGATGGTCGTGAACACGGCCATCGGCTTCGTGCTGGCCGGAATCGCGCTGATTTTCGCTGGCCTGAACCGTCGGGGCATAGCAGCGGCAATTCCGACGCTCCTGGGTTGCGCCATTATCCTGCTGGCGGGATTTGAGTTGTGTGAGGCTATCTTTGGCTTTTCATCGCCATTGGATATGGCCACGCTGCATAAGAAACTTCAGCCGATGAATATACATCCCGGCCAATTGGCCCCCAATACCGCAGTGGCCTTTCTATGCTTCGGATTGGCGCTGATCCTGTATCGGCGGGTAAAAGGTCCAAGGCTGGCCACGCTGATTCGTATCCTCACCTTTGCTATATTTATTTTAGGGCTATTGGGCGTCATGGGCTATTGGATCCGATTGGAAAGTCTATACAACTGGACCAATACGGTAGGCATGGCGGAAAATACAGCGGCTGGAGGCATTATTATGGCAGTCGGGCTATGGACGCTTTGGCGAGGATTGCCATGGAATAAGATTCCCGCCGAACGTCTGGAAGTCGAGCGCATTTATCGCCTCTCCGTCGGCATTTTGATTGTTACCGTGTTATTCGCGGGCATTTCCAGTTTCTCCATCATGCAGCATCAGATGGCCGGGAACACCGTCGGAAACCTTTCGCGGTTATCGCGGGACCGCCGATTGTTTTTCAGCCGCGTGATTCGGGATCGAACCGCACGGGCGGCGGTCATGGCCAATGAGCCGGGCGTGGTAGGCGCATTGCGGGCGTTACAACAAAAGCCGGATGATCCGACGATCCTGGCACAACTGCGCTATTCGGTTAGACAATTACGGCACCTCGGGTTCTCCGCCGTGGAGTATAGAATCGGAGACCGAAAGCAGCGGGTTTTCGGGCGGCTGATTGCCCACCCGACGATGCAAGTTCCATTGGCGGGACATTATCTCGCGTGGTTGATCTGGGCGAATGGATATATTCTACGCACGCAAATTCCCCTTAAGACCGGTGGGTTAACCTATGGCGATGTCACCGCCGAACAGCCTCTTCAGGGACTGGATCGCGCTTACCAGGAAGCGGCGAGCTGGGGCCAAAGCGGCACCATGGTCGTCTGCGCAAATCTTGCTGGCCGTGACCAGTGCTTCCCAATTCGCGGCCATGCCGCTCCGTTCAGCGTTCCCATGGAATCTGATGGAAAGGAGTTGCCGGTGAATCTGGCGGCGAGCGGCAAGTCCGGAATTCTGAAAATGCGCGACTATCGCGGCCATCGGGTGCTGGCGGCGTTCGGCCCAATCGGTCATACCGGGTTGAGCATGGTATTGAAAATGAATTTATCAGAAGTCTATGCGCCAATTCGGGAACAATTTGCAATTGCCATGACAATAGTTCTGGCTCTGATTCTGACCGGCCTGTGGATTATGCGCCGGAGGCTTAAGCCACTGGTTCAATTGCTCGTGAATTCGCGTCAGCAGGCCCGCGCGAATGAAGCCCGGTTTATTGCCGCCGCCAATGGCGGGATCGACGCTTTTTTCATTATGGAAAGCGTACGCGACAACACCGGAGATATTCAGAATTTTCGATTTGTCTTTGCCAATGTCAATGCGCACAATCTGACCCGTTATTCGGCGGAGGAATTCAAGGGGCGGCTTTTATCGGAACTATTTCCCACCAGTCATGCCGCCGGACTTTTTGAACATTATAAGCAAGTAGCCAAGACCGGACGGACGTTGTCCGAGGAACTTGAAATTCATGATCCCGCGGTCAAAAGCAATTGGATTTCCCATCAGGTGGTGCGACTGGGCGACGGCGTGGCGATTACGGCCCGGGATATCACAGAACAAAAACGCGCCGCAGCCAGGATACAGCATCAGGCGCTGCACGATCCGTTGACGGGATTGGCCAACCGCGCGTTGATGGAAGACCGGATAACGCGGGCGTTGGCTCGAGCCGGACGGCAAAAAGAAAAAATTGCCATTGCATTGATTGATCTGGATCACTTCAAACCGATCAACGATCAACTGGGGCACCATATCGGCGATAAGTTGCTTCAGACCGTCGCAAAG
>JAJYPG010000270.1 GCA_021795535.1 Planctomycetota bacterium | reverse complement strand
TGTGCTGATGATCGAAGCACCGGAAACCAGCGCTCCGCCACGCAATTTCCACATCAGTGGTATGAACACAATAGTCCCGAACACCACCAGGCCGCGAAATGCGGAAAATCCCACCAGTACCAGAAAGGGATTTTTATGCTGCCGCCATTGAATTTTCCCCGCTGTGGCATGGCGGGGTGGCAATCGCGGCATCATGCGAAAAATCAGTGGAAGCGACAGCACCGTTGGCACCGCTATCAGCCACAGCGAATGCAATCCAAAGTGTACAACAATCAGACTGGTGATCAGCGGCCAGGCACCCCGGCCCAGCTCACCACCCACCAGAAACGTCGCCATTCCCATCGCCTGCCGCCGTTCCGTCACGCTGCGCACAGCCGCCAGGGCCTGCGGGTGAAATGTCGTTGAGCCAAGACCTGAAACAAGCAATAAGGCTATCAGCACCCAGACGTTCGGTGCCAACCCAACCAATGCCGCCGCCAGCGAACAGGTCAGCAATCCCCCAATGACAAATGAACGGCCACCGGTATGATCCGCCCATATTCCCGTTACCGGCTGAAGCGCCTGTCCAACATACATTGCCGCGGTTATCACCCCGACCATCGCCACCGGCTGATGCAGAGCCACCAGCACCGCAGGCAGAATTCCCGGCAGATAAAAAGCCGCCCCATCATTGATAAAATGCGACCACGCCAGAACGGCAAGCCTGCGACCATGGCGGGCTGTGGCAACAACATCTTTTTCCGGGAGGGTTTCACACTGGGCGCTGTTCATCCGCAAATTATAACCGGCGCAAGGAGTTTTGGGGGAGGACCGATACTTTTGGCTGATCCGCAGCGGCCTTTTCCGATTAAAACGATGTATGGATCACTGGCCGTCCTGAATGCGGCGGAGGACAACGGCGTTCCCAGAGGCCCGGAAATTTTTTTACCCATTAACGTTTTTCTTCACACCGGACCGCCGCCCATTGGCAGTCGGTTTGCCATGCGGTTATTCTTTTGTCCCTTGTGTTTAATTGTTTTGGAGACAATGGCAATGACTCAATCTTCCCGAACGGTAGTGTGTGCGGCGGTCTGCGACAAGCTGGACGCGGCTCATCCATCGCAAATCGACGCACTCATCGGTCTTGATGGTTTTGTGGATGAAATCATTCATGTGGTGGACAAACGGTCCAGCGCCATGGAATTTCAGCGGTTGGAAACCATCGCGGAGTTTTCCCACCGCATTGCCGAGGCCGCCGGCCAGAGCGCCAACATTGAACTGGTCCGCATGCAGCAGAAGCTCGGTGGAAACGGCCCGATCATGGCCAACGCCATGGCTTCCATGGGTTTCAACGTCACCTATATTGGTGGGATAGGCTACCCGGATATTCACGCCGTCTTTCAACCGATGGCCAAAATTACCACGGTCATTGGCATTGCCGAACCGTGCAATACCGATGCCCTTGAATTTCTTGATGGAAAACTGATGCTCGGCAAGCTCAACGCCATTGCCGAAATTAACTGGGCCGCCCTGCAGGCGCGCGTCGGTCACGACAAGCTGGTTTCACTGGTGAAAACATCGCGCCTTATTGCCACAGTCAACTGGACCATGCTTACATGGATGAATGAAATCTGGGAGCATCTGATGGCGGATATTTTTCCCATCGTGGAAATGGAGGGTAAGATTCTGTGTGTGGACCTGGCAGATCCGGAAAAACGTACCACTGGAGACCTGCTTAATGCCCTGAAGATTCTGCAAAAACCGCAACGTCATGTTCATGTGGTTCTGGGTCTGAATCTAAAAGAGGCACAGCAGGTGTCCCGGGCGCTCAAGCTGCCTGCGGCAGCACCCGATGACGCCGCCTCTGAAAAATTGGCGGTGGACATTCGCGCGGCGTTGCAGCTATCCATTGTGGTGGTTCACCCGCGTTCTGGTGCAGCCGCCGCAGATGCGCAAGGCTCGGCCTGGTTTCCCGGACCGTTTGTGAAGGAACCCAAAATCAGCACCGGTGCGGGCGATCATTTCAATGCCGGATTTATTTCCGGTCGCCTGCTGGGCCTGAACCTTGAGGAGGCGCTGTGCATGGGCACTGCCACCAGCGGCTTTTATGTGCGTAATGCGGAAAGTCCAAAACAGGCGGAATTGGCGGAGTTTGTGCGAAATTTGCCGCCTCCACAACGGTAAATCAGAAAAATCCGTAACGCTTGCAAAAGCAAAACGACATCAATTTTCAGGGAACGGTGCTGGGGAAATAGGACCGGGCCGGTCCTATCCTTCATCCGAAGTTCCGCGCTGGTGTCTGGGTTCATAGGCGTGAACAATATTCTGCACCAGCCGGTGACGCACAATATCAGATTTATCCAGTTCAACAAACAAAATGCCATGAATGCCCGCGAGTTTTCGCCGTGCGTCAACCAGCCCGCTGACCTGTCCGGCCTCAAGATCCACCTGCGAAGGATCGCCGGTGATTATCATTTTGCTTCCCTCGCCCAGGCGGGTCAGAAACATCAGCATTTGCGCCGGCGTGGTGTTCTGTGCTTCATCCAGAATAATAATCGCTTCATTGAGCGTGCGGCCACGCATGTAGGCCAGCGGAGCAAGCTCAATAATATCGTTGGTCATAAAACGGCGAATCTGTTCAAAAGGCATCATGTCGTGCAGCGCGTCAAGCAGGGGCCGCAGATCTGGATTGACTTTAGCCTGAATATCACCCGGAAGGAACCCGAGTTTTTCCCCCGCTTCCACCGCGGGCCGCACCAGTACCAGCCGCCGCGCTCTGTTGCTGCGCAACATGCTTACCGCCAGGGCGACGGCCAGAAAGGTTTTACCCGTGCCCGCCGGACCGACGCAAAAGACCAGATCATGGTTCAGCATGGCTTCCACGTATCTTTTCTGTCCCTGGGTTCGCGGCACCACACCCTGCTGGTCCAGCGAAACATCTGTTGCCGGACCATCACCCGGGATTTGGCCGTTGGCCACTTTGGCTATAACAGTGGAAATATGTTCGGAGGTAATATTCTGCCGCCGATGGGCCATTTTAATTAATTCTGTTATGGCCGCGGCGCAATGTTCAACCGCCGCCGGATCGCCACTGATTTTCAGTTCCTCATCGCGCGCTGTAATGTGTACTTTCAGCAGTTCGCGAAGGGTCTTAAGATTCTTGTCCGCCATGCCAAAAACGGCCAGGCGTCTTTCTGATTCAATTTGCAGTGTAACAACCAAGCGGTCTCCTTTGCACGGAAGCTATTTTAGTACCTGCGCCATCAGATATCGAGGCGGCCCTGTAATTTATAACCGCCAGCTGATTCCTGGCCCAGTCACAGATTGCGGGATTCGCGTTTGTCCGGGGTATCCCATCCGTCTTTTTCCCTTGTGGCAATTGCCCCATCGTGGCTGGGCGTGTATACAATACGTTTATTCAATCTGCTGTGGCATGCGGCAGACGCAAGGACCACGCTTGTCCGTTTCAGGTGGCGGTTGGCCGGGTGTACCGGTCAGCAATGTGGATCCGTCAGGAGCCAATGGAACTGATGACTACACAATCAACCAATTTATCCCACCCGCCGGATGGCGCGGATGCCGGTGGCGGCAGACAAGGCCTTGCCGCCATTCCTTTTGTGGTGTTCGGGTTGATTGCCGGCCTGGGACAAAACGTACGCGAGTCGGTGCGGGCTTTGGGAGATTTCACCTGCTTTGTCGCCTCCGCCTTTGCCTGGATGT
>JAJYPG010000269.1 GCA_021795535.1 Planctomycetota bacterium | reverse complement strand
ACCCTGATGATTGCCGTCCAGCAACTTGCCGCCGAATATGAACGGGCCAGACGTGATCCGGAGTTTCGCGCCCAATTTGAATATTATCTGCGCGAATTCGCGGGCCGCCCCACACGGCTTTATTTTGCCAAGCGCCTGACCGAATTTGCCGGCGGAGCGCAGATTTTTCTCAAACGTGAAGACCTCGCCCACACCGGGGCACACAAAATCAACAACACCATTGGCCAGGGCCTTCTAACCCTGCGTATGGGTAAAAAGCGAATCATTGCGGAAACCGGTGCCGGACAGCATGGGGTGGCCACCGCCACGGCAGCCGCGGCTTTTGGCATGACTTGCGATGTCTATATGGGTTCGGAAGATATTCGTCGTCAGGAGTTGAATGTTTACCGGATGCGTCTGCTCGGTTCGCGAGTGGTAAGCGTGGAGACCGGCTCGCGTACGCTCAAAGATGCCACCAACGAAGCCATGCGCGACTGGATGGGCTCTGTGGAACATACCCATTACATTATTGGGTCCGTGGTTGGCCCACATCCATTCCCGCAAATTGTCCGTGATTTTCAAAGCGTCATCGGCCAGGAAACACGCGATCAGGCCATGGCCATGTTCGGACGCCTGCCGGACTCCATTGTGGCCTGTGTGGGCGGTGGGTCAAATGCCGCCGGCATGTTTTACCCCTTTGTAAACGATACACGCGTGGAGCTTGTTGGGGTGGAAGCTGGCGGACGGGGCAGTGCCCTGGGGCAACATTCGGCTTCCTTAAGCATGGGCCGTCCCGGCGTTCTGCATGGATCGCTTTCCTATGTGCTGCAAAATTCCGATGGCCAGACCGCCGATGTTCATAGCATTAGTGCCGGCCTTGATTACCCCGGCGTTGGCCCCGAACATGCGTATTGGAAAGATACGCAGCGTGTCCGATATACCTCTGTTACCGACGATGAGGCTCTTTCCGCATTTGAGGTTGTTGCCCGGCGCGAAGGCATTTTGCCAGCTCTGGAATCATCCCATGCGGTGGCCGCCGCCTTGCAAATGGCCGGACGAATGGACAAAGATAAAATTCTGGTTATCAATATGAGTGGACGCGGCGACAAGGATGTTATGGAAGTGTCGCGGCTGATGGAATTAAAGGGTCGCGGACCGGCAAAAAGCCTGTGAAAACCTCTGACAAAAAGGTGATTCATGTTATCCACACGAACCGGCGCATCAGCCACGAATCCTGAATCAAAGGATATTTGGGCAGCATCAACCGGGGCAGCCCTGCTGCTGGCCGCTTTGCTCGCCTCCAGTGGCTGCCAAACGCGGCCCTATGGGCCTGGAACCGCGGTGCGAACGCCCGCTTTTTCCAACAACGGTTCGGAAACACTTATGATGCGTCCCCCACCAAAGCCTGATATCGTTATTGGTATGCCCAATCGTCCTGGCCAACCAACCACCGTTACCACCGTGATAACTCCAACGCATCAACCTGCGGCAACCTCCGCCACGCCAGCCTATCCGCCACTACCCACCACAACATCAATTAATGAGGAGTCCCTTCCCCCCGCCACCGCACCAGCCACTACCGAGCCGTCCACTATCGTGCCGGCAACGAAAACTCCGGCCAGCACCCAACCCGACGCAACCCAAAAGAAATAAGGTGCTGCCGATTCATCAGGCTAACGCGGGCGGAAAGCGCAATTTGGTGCCCGTACGCTTCCAGATTTACCTGGGACAGGCGCCCATATTCCAGGAGAATGAAAAATGCCTTGGATTAATAAAGATACCAACTGTTCCAGAAAGAACGGTGGCGGATGCAGCATTTCAACGATCAATGGATAATGGGTGACTTAGCATTTGGCGAGATGCAGGCAAGATGACTGCGGTACGGTGGCGGAAATACGTACGGGTCTGGCGACCTACACCACAATTCTTTATCAGAACAAATGTCCCATAAGTAACTGCATGGCGTATAGCACCGTTTACCGCCGTCAAGTCGTGCCCATGACCGGGAAGGGCTTATCCATTTCTGAATAATTCGGCTTTCCGAAAAATCATTTGCCGCTATGATTCTGGTTTCCAACAGTGGCTTATATCTTGCTGGTGGAGGAAATCGGGCGATATCAGGCGTTGCTTTGACGATGTACAGGCGATATTGTCGATAAGAAGGGTAAGGATGCGAGGCGTTCGGTTGCCAGGTTTCTCTGGTCATGGCCGCCACGGAATGCCTCAACCCGCAGGTGGCCTATGTGGCCATGAATCCGGGTGTGCCGCGCGGCCCGGTTTTTTACGCGTGGCCAGGGGTGGATGCAGTGATGGCGGATGCCAAACCGACGGTAAAGTTCTTTGTGTTGGACACGAGTGTTCTTCTTCACAATCCGAATGCACTTTTTTCTTTTGACGACAATGAGGTGATTATTCCCTTCGATGTTCTTGAGGAACTCGACAAGTTCAAAAAAGACTCGAATGATGTTGGCCGCAACGCCCGCATGGTCATCCGGCACCTGGATCAACTGCGGGAAAAAGGTCATCTGGCCAAGGGTGTTCATTGGAACGGGCACCATGGGTGTATCCGAGTGGATATGGAATCCACCCATGTTCCAGGCCTAAGTGAGTCCGTTCCGGACAACCGCATTATCGCCTCGGCATGGCGGCTGAAAGAATCAGGCAAGCCTGTTATATTTATAAGTAAAGATATAAATGCACGTATAAAATCTGATGCACTGGGAATTGATACCCAGGACTTTGAATCCCAGAAAGTGGATTATGAAACACTCTATTCCGGCTATCGTGAAATTCCGGTGGAAGGCTCGGTCATAGACCGCCTCTACGCCGAAAAACGATTGGATATTACGGAACCCGTCCTGGCGGGTTTGAATCCGCGTCTATTCCCCAACGAGTATGTACTGCTAAAAAATATTGCGGATCCCAGTCAGACCGGTCTGGCCCGCTTTGTCTCTTCGCTGCACGCGGTACTGCCGCTGACGCGGACAAAAAAAGCCTGCTTCGGCATTTTACCGCGCAACCTCCAGCAGATTATGGCCTTGGACCTGCTGCTGGATGATGATATTCAGATGGTGACTCTGATGGGCACCGCCGGTACGGGCAAAACACTCCTCGCATTGGCGGCGGGCATGACCAAATGCTTCAACGAGCAGCGTTATGAACGGATGCTTGTCGCCCGGCCAATCATGCCCATGGGGCGCGACATTGGTTTTCTACCGGGCAGCAAGGACGAAAAAATGGCCGCATGGATGCAGCCTATTTTTGACAACCTGGAATTTCTTCTAGCCGACCGGCGCATACACAGTGCGGAAAGCGCCAATACGGAAGCGAAGCTTAAAGCACTGATCGAAGGCGGCAAAGTGGTGCTTGAGGCGCTGACCTATATTCGCGGGCGCAGCATTCCCCATCAATTCATGATTGTTGATGAAGCGCAAAATTTGACCCCCCACGAAATAAAAACCATCGCCAGCCGCGTTGGCGAAGGCACCAAAATTGTCCTCACCGGAGATGCCGAACAGATTGACAATCCCTATCTGGACGCCAATTCCAATGGCCTTTCATTCACCATTGAAAAGCTCAAGGCTTCAGACCTGGTGGGGCACGTAACGCTGGAGCGTCCCGAACGCAGCAGCCTGGCGAGCCTTGTGGTCAAGGAACTCTAAAATCGGGAATCGGGAGCTTCGGCCAAACGAGCAGCCTTCATTTAAGCACCACCGTCGTGCCGTAGAAGT
>JAJYPG010000268.1 GCA_021795535.1 Planctomycetota bacterium | reverse complement strand
TCACCGCATTGGATCATGTCGCCCTGTGGTCTTTGGAAAATCGCAATCTTTACACACTTACCACGCGGATATACCGCGGCGGAGCGCTGGTGGATTCTCATCAACAGAGGTTCGGCGTTCGGACGTTGCGTTACGACGCCAAGGATGGGTTTTTTCTTAATGAAAAGCATGTGGAACTGAAAGGTACCTGCAACCATCAGGATTTTGTGGGTGTGGGCATTGGCGCTCCGGACAGCTTGTGGTATTGGCGGGTACGTAAACTCAAACAAATCGGTTGCAACGCGGTTCGTTGCTCACATAATATGATGGCCCCGGCGTATTATGACGCCTGTGATGAACTCGGCGTTCTGGTGATGGATGAAAACCGTCGCCTTAGTGATGACTATACCCCAAAAACCCATGTCGGCGACCCCTATAAGAATGCGTGGCACGTTGATGAAATGATTCTGCGTGACCGCAACCATCCCAGCGTCATCATGTGGTCGATGTGCAATGAAGAGATGTTTGTGCAGGACACCAGCTATGGAAAAAAGGTTTTCGCTTATCTTATGAAGTCTGTGCATAAGTATGATCTTACCAGACCGATAACCTGTGCCATGAACAGCAACTGGAGTGGCGGTCCGCAGAGCGGTTGGGAAGCGCGGGCTAATCTGCAAAAACTTCGTGGATTTGAAGCTGTGGAAGAGTTGCAGGGATGCAATTACTATCCCGATTATTATGATAAATTTCATAAGACTTATCCCAAACTGCGTATGTTTGGCAGTGAAATAGGTAGTGGTAGCTGTGATCGTGGCATCTATAAAACCGATATTGCCGCAGGACTTGTCAGTTCTTACAACGCTTATATGGAGAAGGCCTGGCCTGCCATTGCCATGAACAAGTATATGGCTGGCGGATTTATCTGGACCGGCTTTGATTACCGTGGAGAACCGGGGCCAACCGCATGGCCCAGCATTAATTCTCACTTTGGTGCTTTGGATATGTGCGGATTTCCCAAAGATCCCGCCATGTATTACAAGGCCTGGTGGGGCGATAAGCCACTGGTGCATATTTTCCCGCATTGGAACTGGCCGGGGCATGTGGGAAAACTTGTCAGCATCTGGTGCTACAGCAATTGTGATGAAGTTGAATTGCGTGTGAATGGTGTCAGCGCTGGCCGGAAAAAAATGCCGCGCATGCGGCACCTGCAATGGGCGGTTCCCTACCAACCGGGGTACATTGAAGCTCTGGGCTATAACAGTGGCAGTCTGACAGTTGCCCAACGGATTGAAACCACGGGCAAACCAGCGGCTCTAATATTGACACCAGACCGTTTTGTACTTCGCGCTGATGGTCAGGACACGCTGCCCATTGCCGTTGCGGTGGTTGATGCCGCAGGCCGTGTGGTGCCGACGGCGAACAACCTGGTCCGCTTCAGCGTCACCGGGGCGGGCGTCAATGCCGGTGTTGGAAATGGTGATCCCAATTGCCACGAGCCGAATCAAGCGGATTATCGCAGCGCGTTCAATGGCCTGTGCATGGTATTGGCGCGGGCGGGCCGGAAAAGGGGGATTATCCATGTTCGGGCGGTCTCGCACGGGCTTGAATCCGCCAGCGTGGAGTTGCTGGCAAAAAGTTGAATTGTGGTCCGGGTTTCCCACGTTCTGGTCCGATGAATAGGAGCAAATTCTTGTAAAAACAGGCGTGAAAATTTTCCCGGGCTTCAGGGATCGCGGCTGTCATCAGCCGCCTTTCGCCAGTTCGTCGAACGTATTTTATGGCTTGCATTTAGGCTAAAAACAGCCACTTTCCTCCCTGCCCGGAAAAATTATCACGCCCGTATAAACAGGCTGAGTATGTCTCCATTTTTCAAATCACGCCGCCACGTTACAATTCCTGTATGCGAAACGAAAACAACAGATGGATTTGGCGGTTTGCGGGGCTTGCTCTTTTAATTGCGGTTGGCATTGTTGCGCTCTGCCCGCACACGCTGCTGGCTCGAGCCGGAGGTGGAGAGGGATTCAGCGGTGGAGGAGGGGATGGCAGTGGTGGGGGTGGTGGCGGTTCCGCCATTATTCTGGAACTTATTATCTGGTTGCTTTTGACCCATCCGGCCATTGGTATTCCCGTGCTGATTGTTGCGGGGATTGTGTATTATTTTACGCACACCACGGTGAGAAATGCGGTGCGAACATCGCGACAGACCCGCGGTCTGAATGCCATGGATGAAAGTGCCGAAGCCGCCGCGCTCGCTGCGCTGCAGGAGCGCGATCCAAGTTTTAACGTGGATGGCTTTTATCAACGTGTAAGCGGCGCGTTTATGAAAATTCAGGAGGCGTGGTGCGCCCAACAGCTTTCTGCGGTGCGGCCTTTCATTTCCGATGGCGTTCATGAGCGTTTTCGACTGCAATTTCTGGAACAACAGGCTGAAGGCACACGTGACCGCATGTCCGGTATTTCCATAGAACAGGTTCAGTTGGTTCAGATATCATCAGACAATCTTTTTGATACCGCAGTGGTGCGTATAGACGCTACCGCAGTGGATCAGACGATTTCGTCAACCGATGGCCGGGTTATATCCGGTTCCGGCGAAAGTGTGGAATTTGCGGAATATTGGTCATTTCTGCGGCGTCGCGGGGTGCAAAGCACGGATAAGGCTGGTCTTATTGAAGGCCATTGCCCGAACTGCGGCGCGCCGCTTGAACTTAACGCCGGTGCACGGTGCCAGAGTTGCCACGCCCTGCTGCGCAGCGGGCAGTATGATTGGGCTCTGACGGAAATTACGCAGGAATCGGAGTGGCGGGCGGAGGATTCCCGCTCGCTGCCGGGTATGGCGGAAATTCAGCGTGAAGATCCCGACTTTACCCTGGCGGATATGGAAGACCGCGTTGCTGTTATATTCTGGCGCAAAGTGCGGGCGGATCGACTGGGAAAAATTGACCCCCTGCACAAGGTTGCCGCGGATGATTTCTGCAAAGACTATCAAAAACTCCTGCAGGCGGTAAATGGCAACCGGGCATTCTGGGGAGATTGTGCCGTTGGTTCAGTACAAACGCTGGGCCTTATTCCCGGCGCTCCAATGAACCGCGCCTTGGTGGAAATTCACTGGTCGGGCAAACGTTGGCAGATTAACGAGAATGGATCGGCCCAGGCGACCGAGGAATCCAATGTGGCTCGGAATCTGATGGTGCTGGAGCGTAAAAGCGGAATCAAGACCGATTCCAATGCGGTTATATCCTCGGCCCACTGTCCGCAATGCGGGGCCCCGGTGACGGATGATATTTCCGATGCCTGCAGCTTCTGTGGAGCGGTCCTGAATGATGGCTCCCGCGGCTGGGTGCTGGTGGACATGCTGCCCATGTCGGGTGAAACGGCCCGGCAACTGGTGATGGAAGTGACGGCTTCCGCCATTACGCCAGATGACGCCGATGCTCAAGCCCCCCAGGCGTTCCAGACGGCATTGGGCGTGAATAGTTCGGTCTTACCACCGCCACCGAGTGGTCTGCTGGCTTGGACGGTAAAAACGGTTGTAGGGAGTGGAGACACAGATGCGGACGAACAGCAGATGCTCAAGTCTCTTGCCGCCCGGCAGAATGTTTCGGATGATCAGCTTAACATTATGCTTAATGCGGCCCGGAGCGGGTCGCTGCAAACCCACGAGCCTGAATCTGCGGCGCAGGCCCAGGAGTGGCTTGGTGCCATGGTCTGGGCCGCCCTGACCAGTGGACGACTTACGC
>JAJYPG010000267.1 GCA_021795535.1 Planctomycetota bacterium | reverse complement strand
CTCTACTCGGCCATGAACGCCTGCTTCACGCTGGGCGCCATGATCGGCGGCGCGGCGCTGGCACTCCACAGCCTCGAGCTGATCCGCTGGGTGCCGATGCTGTCGGTGGCGGTCGGGCTCGCCAACGGCGTCTGGATCGCGCGCCTGCCACGGGCGCCGCACGACGTGCGCGCGGCCTCGCGTGAGCGTCGCAGCGAAGCGCGGGCCACCACGCCGCCATGGGGAATAGCTGGCGGTGGTGTCGAATAACTACCGGTCATAAGCGAGCCTAGTGTCTTTGCGGCCTGAATTCCCCATTGCTCAAGGTTTAAATCCACGCTGGAGAGTTGCACCGGGGAATGCAGGCAAACCGCCGGGAAATTATCCACACCGATAATGGCGACATCGTCGGGAACCGCGAAACCCTCTTCCAGACAAATACCCATCACCTCCACGGCGGCTTCATCATTTACCGCCATCAAACCCATGGGCATTAGATCGCGGGTTAAAACTTTTCGCAGTCGGTTAAGGGGAATGGCCTTGACACTTACGCCGGCTGCTTTGCCGCGGCTGCGTAAACCGGCAAAGCGGTCTTTTTCCGAGGCGCTGCGCCGCGAACGCATCTGTACAAAGACAATGCGTTCCAGCTTGCAGGCAAGAAAATGTTCGGCCGCCGCTACGCCAATCGCGGCATCGTCGCAGCAGACAATATGTGATCCGTGGATGGGCCTATGTGGGTCAAGATTCACAATCGGGCCGCGAATACTTTGCGCCATACGTTGGAGCGTTTTGTTGCGGCCACTAAAGACAATCACGCCGTGATATTTGCGTCTGATGGGCAAACGATTGGCGAAACGCACGCGGGTGTCAAGAATCCACCCGCAGCTTGCGGCATGAATGGCGATGCCGCGGAGCAGGCGTTCATCCCACCACCATAGAGCGACAAGAATATGACGACGCCTTGGCAAGGCGTTAAGGCTTAAGGCGTTCAAGTGGTTCGTAGTGTTTTTTCTCATAGCAGTAATGATAGGCAATGATGGCGAAAATGCCATAGCCGGGGGATGGCAATATTGGTTATAGTTTCCTTCGGTTCGGAATTGTAATGGAGCAGCTTTTATTATGGCGGTCTGGACGGTTGACATTGGCGGAATGACCATCAAGCTTGGTTTCGCTGCCGGCTTATTGAATATTGCAAGTCTGGCGTTAGATGCTCCCCAGTGGAGAAAATCATGAGCAGCAAGACCAACTACGACAAATTCCCCGTTACCCGTATCAGCTATCCCGAGCCTTGCGCCTGGAGTGGATGGGAAAATGTGATTGCCAGATTGCACTCCGCAATCGCCCCGTTCGGCGACCAATGCGTTTTGGTGGTGGATTGCTACCCTGGTATTCTGGATGGCGAAGTGTTCGCCGCCTTAAAAAACGGGCTTCATCCGGATTTAGCCATCCACACCGAAGATTTAATGAAACCGGCCCACGAAATTGAAGTGATGACACAGCCATTTATTGGCGACGACCCGGTCTTTGGCCGAATGACCTCGTTATGTCTGGAGGACTATTTTGATCCACAAAAATTTCATGACCAGAGACGGTTGATCAGTCAGACCACGGGACGAATTCTGGTTTTCGGACCCGGTGCGGCATTGCTGGTTATGCACCCGTCTATTCTGGTCTATGCGGACCTTGCCCGCTGGGAAATTCAGAATCGTTTTCGCAGAAATACTATCAGCAATTTAGGTTTGCAAAACCAGACGGCGCCTTGGCCGGCACAGTATAAAAGAGGTTATTTTAACGATTGGCGGATATGTGACCGTCATAAAATTCAAATATTTGATTCCATCGATTTTTTTCTGGACACCAATACACCCGATGAACCGAAACTCTTGTCGGGTGATGCCATGCGTACCGGACTGCGGCAAATGACCGCGCGACCTTTTCGTGTGGTTCCATTCTTTGACCCTGCGCCGTGGGGTGGACAATGGATGAAATCCCGTTTTGGACTGGATTCAGGCAAGGTGAATTATGGCTGGGGATTCGATTGCGTTCCCGAAGAAAACAGCCTGCTGCTGCGTTTTGGCAATATCACCACGGAAATTCCAGCCATTAATCTGGTGCTGCGTCACCCGCGGGAAATTCTAGACGAAGCGGTGCATGGACGATTTGGCGCGGAATTTCCGATCCGGTTTGATCTGCTTGACACGATAGGCGGCGGAAATTTGAGCTTCCAGGTACATCCCCTGACCGAATACATTCACCAGCACTTTGGCATGTGCTATACCCAGGATGAAAGCTATTACATCCTGGATGCCCTTCCGGATGCGACTGTATATTTGGGTCTGAAAGATGATGTGGCACCGAAGGAAATGGCGGACGCTCTTGCCCACGCCCGGCGGGGCACACAGGCCTTTGATGTGGAAAAATTTGTCAACCGCTGGCCGTCCCGTAAGCACGATCATTTTTTAATACCTGCGGGAACCTGTCATTGTTCAGGGGCGGGTTGCCTGGTTCTGGAAATAAGCGCCACGCCTTACATCTTTACATTCAAACTCTGGGACTGGGGCCGCAACGGGCTGGATGACCTGCCTCGTCCGGTGCATTTAGACCATGGTCTGGCAAATCTGCAATGGGATCGAACGCGCGATTGGACGCAACACAATCTCATCAACCAGCATACCGCTCTGGACGACGGGCCGGGCTGGCGGGAGGAACGCACCGGTTTGCATGAGATGGAATTTATTGAAACGCGCCGCCATTGGTTTATCAGTTCGGTTTCCCATCACACCGACGGCGGGGTCAATGTTTTAAACCTTGTCGAGGGTGATGCCATTCTGGTGGAAAGCCCAACCAACGCATTTGACCCCTTGGTGATTCATTATGCGGAGACGTTTATCATCCCGGCGGCTGTGGGGCCTTATACGATTCGCCCCCTGACACCCGGCGGGGATAAACAATACGCCACGATCAAGGCGTTTGTGCGTACTTGACCGTCCCGCGTGTGCGGATGAAGTTGTTTTTCCGGTCTAACGACGGATCAACGCAAGGCAATGACTGACGCAACGGATTTTCCGGCGACAATACCAGACCGGCCGGTAATAAAGGGATTGCGGATTCCGACGTTCACAAGGAGTGGCTCTAATGACAAAGGCCGGAAACCAAAGGGAAAAGTCTGGAGGAAATTGAACACAGCTGGCGAAAGCATAAATCCTCCGGATAAATGGGCGATGGTACAAAACAGGTATGACCGGCGGTCGCGGCTTTGTGGAGCCGTGCAATTTCTTATTCGCCTTCCGCCGGGCGGGTAAAATCGTCATCCAAGCGTCGGATGTCAGCCTGCTGCCAATTGCCGAAGGCCACCTCCAGCACCCGCGCTGGATTCGGTCCCGACCCGCTTAAGCGGTGCTTCACATTGGCTGGAATCCAGATTTCCTCGCCGGGTTGCGCTTCCCATATCCTGTCCCCCACCTGAATCGTTGCGCCCGGATCCATGACAATCCACAGTTCGGCCCGGCCTGTATGTGATTGCAGACTCAGTCGCTTCCCCGGTTTCACGGTCATTAAACTTACCGTGCAATCCTGATTGAAAGCATATTGCTTAAAGCCACCCCATGGTCGCGTGACGCTAGTCACTTCGGGTTGCGCGGCAGGAATCGGTTTAGTCACATATTCCGTCATGGATTAAGCCCCTTTCTGTTATCCAAGTCTCTGGAGATTTCACCCAAAATATCGGCCCGATCTACAAGC
>JAJYPG010000266.1 GCA_021795535.1 Planctomycetota bacterium | reverse complement strand
GGCTTGCGGTCCTGTGCCCCCGGCATTCAATGGCGGAAGAACCACAATCCTTGTTATCAGCGTTTTTTTCACCGGCATAAAACAGGTCTGGTCATTGCAGGCCTGAGCTTGAAAATGTGCCATCAGCTTCAGGTTTCCCCAGGGTGTGTTTTTTTTAATAAATACTGGTATGGAAATGACAACATTATTCTCATAAACCGACAGTTTGCCCACGGATGTAATAGCCGCGGAGGCTGGTATTAATATCGCCCTGGGATACACTACCCCGCCAAATGTCAGGTATTGGTTTGGTACTGGTTTAACCAGTGTGGGAATAAGGAATTTATCCAGCGGATGGGCCGACTGAATGTGATAGCCTGCCTGAACCTGAACCGTAAGCTCCAGACGGCAGGTGGCACCGGCATGAACCCTGACAGGCGATGCCATAAGGTGCGTTGTGATGACCGTGGCCGCATCCACTTGTCCATCCGCCATGACTGCGGTTAGCGCCGCCAGAAAAACAAGCAGCGCGGTGAATATCCCGCATAGCCATGAAAAACCAAACCAACGGGCGGCAGGTGTTCTTCTCCTGGCAACAAAACTGAAAACCGTATGCATTGCCATCCTTAAATAAACCTCAGGCATTTTTCATTTCTCTCTTTATAGTATAGGTTGCCCCAAAACGGTAAAGCTGGCGAGAGTCTTAAGCGAAAACCAATATCGGTGGTGTTGAGTGAGAGTTATATGTCTGCTCTCATTACTGTTATCAGCCAGAGGATTGGTGTCGAAATAATCAGTGCTTATGAGATTAGGTTTAAGTTGTGAAGTATCGTGAATTGAAGTCCGAAAACAGTGCGCGTAGTGGAACAAGGTGTGCCTGTGGAACCTGTTCCACGCCATTCAGGAGCCGGCAGCTCCCGTGTTTTTGGCGGCCTTTTCGGGCAATTCTCCAACAATATAAACCAATGAAGAAACCTGAAAAGTATCCGGCTCGCCGCGGATCAGCCACATTAGCGGCACGCTGGTAATTTTGGCGGTAAGGTCCAGCACCTCCACGGGCGGAATACGTCTCTTTTCATAATAGTTATATGTGGAGGGTGAAAGCCCCAGTAGAAAGGCGAAACGTGACTGTCCGCGCCGTCCGCAAACCTGAACGCGAACTTGGCGCAAACGTTCACAAATCTGAACGTAGTCACCGCGGAGATGAGTTTGTGGCATCAAGGTGTTCATAACATAGTCTCCAACTAAGACCATCGTAGCAATCAGGTGCATCAGTCCAGACGTACTGTACTGTATACTCCTAATCAAAAAATCGCCTGACATCTTGAACGGGTAGAAACATTAACGGACGGCCAGATAGTGAAAAGACTTCTACCCATCATTCCCCCTCATCACTTCATAATAATCGTATAAGCGTTTCAGTGCCACTGTTTGCTACCACCGAAAATATAGTGGCCTTACGCATAAACGAATTCTGGTCATAGTGCATTTACGACCGTATTCCTTTCATCAAAGCAACTGATTCCATCCTCTCAACCGGAAACCAGCTTAATCAAACGATCCGCATGTTCGGTAACCCATTTTACTTTGCGATCAATCATTTTTAAGAATCCAAAACCTTCAATTCGGCCAAATGAGCCAGTGGCGGCAATATGAAAGGCGCTTTCCGCCACCATCGCCTCCACCATCAGCCAGGGAATCGTCTGCATTTCCGCAGTGCTGATCATGTCCACCGAATCATACCCGCGCACAAAACGCTCAAAGCGCGCTTCATCCACATGGTCCGGCCAGGTGCTTGGATCATCCCCTCCGCCAATAATGGAAAATTGCAGTGCGCCATTGGCCATGTCAATAACCCGCTGCTGCAGCCGTGCTGAATCATAGTCAATAACCGCGACCACGCGTTGGTTGCGAAACAGCATATTTCCAGGATGCCAGTCACAATGCACCACCTGCAGCGGCCAGTCCTGAAGTCCGGCCCGGTTCACACGAGCCGCCGCCGCCACATACGCGGCCCGCAGCACTTCCAGAATTTCGGCAATTTGTGTTGCCTCTGTTGGCACCCGCGGAGCGCGGGAGAATGTGGTGGGAATTTGGTCCAGACTGCTGCCGATATGCCGCGAATTATGATAACTGCCCGTTGGTGGTTCATATTCCGATGTATGGTCGCGAAGCAGTTTGTGGTAAAGCGCTAAAATACGGCCCGAATCGTGCGTTGCTTCCAGTGAATTGTCGTAACTATTTCCCCGAATGTATTCAAACAATTCATAAATACCCCCAAAAGTCTGAAGCATGGAATTGTTTTCCTTGCGTGTTCCGATCAAATGAGGAAGGGGGAACTGCTTGTCGGCAAGGAACAATTGCAAGGCATGGCAGAACGCCACCTTGAACGGATCGTCTTTGCCGCGTGCCCGTCGTTTAAGGAGGTATTCGCCACGGTCCGACCGAATAAGCAATTTCGGAGCTTTCCGCGACCCACGCGGAAATTCCTTGATCATGTCAATCACGCCAATATCGTAGTGACTTAACACGATAGCCAATTCGTCTGCGGCAAATTTTTCGCGATCACTCATTTTCTTTATTCCGCCTATACCTCTGGTCAGCGGCTCTCCCAAAATACATTTTTTATCAACTGCTGTTGCGAATTCTTTATTCGTTTACATTGATACTAAGCCAATAAATTGCCATGTCAACTCCCGACCGATAAAAGCGGCCTTTAATTTTCACAGAAGCGTTAAATTTAGAAAATTATTTATTTTTTACCCATTGTTGAAAATGCCGTATTCGCCCCAATTATAAGACAATAGCGGGCGGTATTTAATGGATGCAAGGCTCGTCAGAGGCGTTTTGGCAATAGTGGCCCCGGATGAACCCAGCGGCCGGATCAGCGTTGAACGCCCGGTTCCGATTTCAATCCGAATTATGCGGACGCCAATCTCTTGTTATTGCTTGGTCAGCGAAGGCCGGTACAACGCCGTATTAAAAGCTTTCTTGAAGTCTGTCCAGTTGGCATTTTCCGTCGGCTCGGCCACGGCATCAATGGCCATCTGCGTTTTGGCGTCCAGATTGTCAATCAGATTAATTAAAATGGCTTCCGGGGTTTTCGGCAAAACCGCGGCACCAAACTCCGGCTCACCATGATGCGAAAGAACAATATGCTCCAACACCATCAGCAAGTCGCCGCGAATGGGCTTGCCTCTCTGGCGGCCAATTTCCGCGGCGTGCTGATGAATCCAGAGTGTCCCCAGCACAATATGTCCGACCAGGCGGCCCATATCCGTGTAATCAAATCCGCAGTTGTAGGAAAGTTCCGCAGTTTTGCCAATATCATGCAGAAACAGCCCGGCCAGAACCAGATCGCGGTCAATGTCCGAATAACGCGGGCAAATAAGCAGAGCCAATTCCAGCAGGTTCAGGGTATGCTCCAGCAGACCGCCAAGCCAGGCGTGGTGCATTTTTTGGGCCGCGGGTGAGAGCGCGAATTTTTTCATCAATTCGGAATCATCCAGAAAAGCTTTCACCAGCAGGGTTAGATCCGGGTCCTGAATTTGGCCAAGAATTTCCCGCAAACGCGCCTGCATGTCAGGGATGCTTTTGCGGGTTTGTTTTAGAAGCTGTGTCACATCAATGCGCGACGGGTCTTCCACACGCACAATGCTTTCCGCTACCAGTTGAAAATGCCCCTGATACGTTTCCACCCGTCCCCGAATATTCACATAACCGGGGGAAGGAATACGGTCAT
>JAJYPG010000265.1 GCA_021795535.1 Planctomycetota bacterium | reverse complement strand
GGTCAATTTGATATGTGATCTCCATTGATTGCTGGGAATCCAGCCGCAGAACAGAGGCATTGGAATCAATGGCATACGCACCTAGATTCATGCTGGAAACGCCTTCTATTGCCGCGGCCATGGCCAGATTGGTGGTAATGGCCGTGTTGGGTCCAACGGCCAGAGTCCAGGGCGATTCATTGTAGTAATGCACATGAATGTGTATCGGTTGGCCGTAATTCGGAAACCGGTGCGGCCAATGCACGCTCACGAGTATCACATTGGACGGGTTGTAAATGGCGTGGATCATTTGCGACGGATATCCGCGTGCCTGTATGGCCAACGCATTACCCGCGGCATCCGCGGAAAGGCGGATATTCAGATTGTGCGCACTTTGTGCAATGGCCAGCGCTACGGGTAGCGGCGGAGTTTTCCGCCACAACTTCTTCAATAATTCCGTCGCTGCCTTTTTATGCCCCAGTGCGGCCTTGGCTTGCGCCAAGCCTATTACGGCGTAGGGGTCCTCCAGACCTGTTTGAAACTTTTCCGCCGCGGCCTGCATGTTTTCCTGTCGCAAAAGCTGCCAGCCACGCAACCGGGCATACAAAGCCGGGTCGTTGGCAAGCGGCTTTTTCAACGCCGCCACATGTGCGGCAATATCCGCGGGTAGTTTGTTGGTAAACACCAGTTGAAGCCACAAGGCGTCGGTTTTCAGACGAATGCTGCCGGGATGAGCTTTACGCTGTACTGATATTCTTTTCTCAATTCGCTGCAGCAGTTTTGCCGCGCGGGTATCGCTTACGGGTTTGCCTCCTGAATATTCCGCCAGCGCTATAAGCAGTACCTGTGTGCTGGGCTTTTTGAACGCCAGCAATTCGCCTAAATAGGGCCGCAGCTTGTCTTCCTGTGTACTGATCGCCCAATAGGCCGCAAGCTCCGCAGGCAATTGCGCGCCAAGCGGTGCGCGAGTCTGCTGGTATTGACCTATTGCGGCGTTGGCCCATTTCGCGGCCAAAGCATAATGACCGGCACCGGCAAGCAAATGGGCCACCGCCACCATTGCACCGGGCTGAAATGGATCACAATGCAGGATGTGCAGGTAGCAATACAGCAACTGGGCGGGTGCCGCATGGTTTCTCGCCAGAGCCAGGGCAAGCTCCTGCCACGCCGCAAGATTGGCCTTATTGAGTTTTACGGCCTCCACAAACATCAGATTCGCCGCATGATGGTGCGCCTGGGCATTAAGCAACTGACCAATCCGCAAGGCCAACGCACTTTTCATCTGCGGATCAAGTTGTGGCTGGGCCATGGTGTGCTGATAAATTTTTATGCGTGCCGCGACCGTCTGCGCCCCGGCCGCCAGAGAATCCAGAAACTTCAATTGAGCCACAATGTTCTTCGGATCAAGTTTCACCAGGTTTAATAGTGCCTGACGCTCCAGTGCGGTGCGGTGCAATGCCCCGGCCGCCTCGGCCAGCAGACGCAATACTGTTTTCGATTGCGGATCAAGCTCCTCGGCTTTTTGTAAAAGCACCAGTGACTCGCGGGCGGCCAGGTCTGGCGGCAACTGCAGGTTTCTGCCCGCAGTGCGGGCGTCATCCACCAGTTGGCCGGCCAGAAGCGCCTTGGCGCGGCTGGCCGAGGTGCTGCCTTGCGCGCTGGCCGGAGCGACTCCCGCCCACAAGGCCGCAGCGCAAGCTAAAATGGAAAGAAGCTGTTGATGCGATGCGCTTTTCATGGAATAACCCTTCGTTGATTGATCTACTGCGATACCCATCTATATGGCCCTGCACGGATGACGTTCGTGCATCGGATTTCCGTCCGACGCGGCAATCTTTACGGCACCAGAGTTTTCCGGACGCATCCGTTCCCTAGCCAGTTTACCCGAAGATGTGGCAATTTGGCACCATTCCGTTAGCCTTTCCGTATCCGGAGGTGCCCGTTTTTATCAGGATTGGCAAAACTGCTTGCAGAACAGGGGTTTCTTGATGCTTGGCCTTAATAATTATTCGCGCCGTGATGTGGAACAGGCAATGCGCAAAATTGGCAAATCCGTGGCGCGGCACACACGCGCTGATGGGCCACAGGGTTATCTGTACTTTATTTTGGCCATATAAGGCATTATTACGTCCCGCGGCAACACAATTTCGGCGTAAAATTCCGGCAGGTTTGCTAATAATGCACAATCCGGGAAAATTGTTTCATGGCCAAGGCAAGAATCCATCTTTCCGTCTGGATTTCCCGACTCACTGCGGCATGCGTGGTGATCGGAGGGGTGGCGCTTTTAATTTTTGGCGACAAACCGACTATTCACACCTTGCCCAATGGTCGGCAGGTGCATAACCGGGTTGTGGTCAGTTACTGGGAAAACTGGACTGGTTTTGAAGGCAGCGCGATGACCCATGTGGTCAACGAATTTAACATCTCGCAGCATAAAATTTATATTAACACGGTGCAGGTAAGCGATTTGGATGTCAAAGCCCTTATTTCCGTCGCCGGAGGTGACCCGCCCGATATTGTCACGCTCTGGTCGCGCGATATGGGACAGTATGTGGCCAATCATGCCCTTACACCACTCGATGCGCTGGAAAAACAAGGAGTTGTAAACAAGCATACATTTGTGCCCTACGTCTGGCGGCTCTGCACCCCGTTCCACCACTTATATGCACTTGGCGCAACACCGGAAACCTGCGCCTTGTACTGGAATAAAAATCTGTTTCGCAAGGCCGGCCTGAATCCCGACAAACCACCCACCAGTATTGCCCAGCTTGATGCCATGGCTCGCCGCCTCACCATTGTTGATGCCAACGGATCCATCAAACAGATAGGCTTTCTTCCCACCATTCCCAACTGGTCCGGTTGGGAAATCATGTGGGGAATTTATTTTGGCAATCAAATCTTCAACCGCCAGACCGGGAAATATCAAATCAACACGCCACAGCAACGCCTGGCCTATCATTGGTATCAGAGTTTTTCGCGCCGCTACGGCTATCGCCGCCTGGAAAAATTTCGGGGAGGCTTCGGTCCGTTTAATTCTCCCCTGAATCCATTTATGTCCCAGCGGGTGGCCATGGAAATTCAAGGACCTTATTTCGCCAACTTCATAGAAAAGAACAATCCCAAACTAATAGGCGAATATGGCGTTGCTCCATTTCCCACCAGCTTTGGCCCGCCCGGTTCAGCCGTCTTCGGCGATTGCGATGTCTGGGCAATACCACGCGGCGCACGCCATGTCCAGGCGGCGCTGACCGTCCTGAAATTTTTTATCCGGCGGAAAAATATCGAATATCTCTGTGACAAACAATGCAAACCCTCTCCGCTGATGAAGGTCAGCCGCAATTTTATCCGCCGCAATCCCAATCCTTACATTAAGCTCTTTGAACGGGTTACAAAATCAAAAAATGTTCAACTTGCCCCCATGGATATATTGTGGAGTCGCGTGTATTCAGATCTCCATTCCTGCGTTCAACGAATATGGACTGGCCATTCGGTGTCGCGCAGCCTGGCGCACTGCCAGCGTGCCGCAGACCGCTGGCAGGCGAATATTGCCAGGCTTAACGTTTTGCGCCGGCAGGAGGACCACCAATGACCCGTGAAACCAAAAACAGCCGGACCGCGGGCCACCGGATCGCCGCCGTTGTCAAACTGCGGCCAAAACCCGGACGTGAACCGATTCGTCGGCGCGAACAGGTTGCGGGAATGCTTTTTGCACTGCCTTACATCATTGGCGTGATTTTCTTTTTAAT
>JAJYPG010000264.1 GCA_021795535.1 Planctomycetota bacterium | reverse complement strand
CGTGATGTTCATCAGCCACATCGGTGAAATATTCCCCAGCGGCTTTCTACCCATAGAATGTGGAAGATTTCCGAGGGATTCGGTGGTGCATACCTATCAATTCGCGCCGCTGTTTGTCGATCTGCGGGATCCGGACAAACTCAAGGGCAAGTGCGGTGCCTGCCAATATCGGGACATCTGCGGCGGAAGTCGCGCCCGCTCTTATGGCCTTACCGGTGATCCGCTGGCCGCCGAGCCCGATTGTACGTATGGGGCAAGTTACTATCAGAAAGAAATCTCAAACAGGAGTCTGCCATTATGTTCAGCGTAACGAATTTACTTTGTGATCATCAGGCCGGAAATGAACGCCTCCGTTATGGCCACCGCAATGCCCGGGGCGAAGCGGAATCCACTCCCCGTCCGGTGGTGGTCTGGGCCGTGACAAAATCTTGCAACCTCCGTTGTGTGCACTGCTACGCCTCCGCCACCAATGCCCCGGCCCCCAATGAACTAACGCATGATGAAGGCATTGCGCTGCTGGATGACCTGGCCGGGTTTAACGTTCCGGCGGTGCTTTTCAGCGGCGGCGAACCGCTGGGCCGCCCCGATATTCTTCCATTAATCCGCCACGCCCGATCACTGGACCTGGCCTGCACCCTATCCACCAATGGGCTGCTTATTGATGACAAAATGGCCGACAATCTTGCCGAATCCGGCTTAAAATACGCCGGCATCAGCATTGACGGCGTCGAAAGCAGGCACGACAAACTCCGCGGTAAAACAGGAGCCTTCCGGCGCACGCTGGCGGCCATTGAACGTTGCCGCAAACGCGGCATAAAAGTAGGTGTGCGCTTCACGGTTCACGGCCTGAATGTCGATGATCTTGATGCCATTTTTGACATTTGCGTAACCAGCAATGTTCAGCGGCTTTGCGTTTATCATTTGGCGTATGCCGGGCGGGCGGATAATATGCAAAAGGTTGATTTGTCCGCAGTGCAGATCCGCAAGGTTGTGGATCGAATCTTCGAGAAAAGTCAGGAACTGCACCGACAAGGCATTCCACTGGAAGTTTTGACAGTGGATAACCATGCGGATGCGGCTTATCTGCTGCTGCAATTGGAAAAAGGCGATCCGCAGCAGTATCAAAAGGTTCGCAGCCGACTGGAAGGCACCGGCGGCAACCGCTCTGGCTGCAATATTGCATCGGTTGATCCTATGGGGAATGTTCATTACGATCAATTCACCTGGCATTACAACTGCGGCAACGTGCGTGAACAGCCTTTCAGCAAAATATGGACCGATGCTACCGATCCGCGATTGGCCATTTTGCGCAATCGCAAGGCGCATCTACCGGCCCGCTGCCAATCGTGCCGCTTTCTGTCTGTTTGCAATGGAAATCTCCGCACCCGCGCGGAAGCGGCCACCGGCGACTGGCTGGGCTTTGACCCGGCATGTTATCTCGACGATGCGGAAATAGGTCTTACCAATGGAGCTGCCTCTTGATCGAATCATCATTCAAAATTATTCAAGGCGGGATGGGTGTTGGAGTATCAAACTGGGTTCTTGCAAGATCGGTAGCCCGACAAGGTCAGCTTGGAGTTATTTCCGGCACCGGAATCGCTGCCGTCTTGGCGCGGCACTTACAGACCGGCGACCCGGGCGGGCACTTCCGCCGGGCCTTTGACGCCTTTCCATATCACAATATTGCACAGCGCGTGTGGAACCGTTATTTTGTTCTCGGCGGCATAAACACCGCAACGCCCTTTAAGTCCACCCCCATGCCGAATATTGAATTCAGCCGAGCGTTGGAAGAATTGACTGTCTTGGCGGCATTTTCCGAAGTGTTTCTCGCCAACGAAGGACATCCCGGCCTGGTCGGAATAAATCTGCTGGAAAAAGTGCAGCCGCCGACGCTCGCCACACTCTTTGGCGCAATGCTCGCGGACGTGGACTACGTACTCATGGGGGCCGGCATTCCACGCTTTATTCCCGGTGTACTTGATGCTCTGGCCCGCGGGGAGCCGATTACTTTAAAAATGGATGTGGAAGGGGCGGATTCTGGCGAAAATTTCGACAGTCATTTCAATCCCACCGAGTTTATCGCGCGCGAAGGCAATTCAGACCACACCTCCGCTCCAAAGTTAAAACGCCCAATGTTTTTTGCAATTGTATCCTCCGCCACGCTCGCGATGACACTGGCGCGAAAGTCCAATGGCCGCGTTGACGGGTTTATTGTCGAAACATCCATCGCCGGCGGACACAACGCGCCGCCGCGCGGCCCGCTGCAACTTACAGCCACCGGCGAACCGGTCTACGGGCCGCGTGATGACGCCGATTTGAAAAAAATTGCCGAGATTGGGCTGCCCTTTTATCTGGCGGGTGGCTTTGGCACCCATGCACAACTTGATTGGGCCCTAAGTCAGGGCGCAGCCGGTATTCAGGTTGGTACCGCCTTCGCGTTTTGTCAGGAATCCGGAATTCGTGCCGACTTAAAGCAGCAGGTCCTTGCGATTGCCGCATCAGGACAAGCAACTGTATTTACCGATCCACAAGCCTCCCCCACCGGCTTTCCGTTTAAAGTCGTGGCACTGCCGGAAACCATGTCCGATCCGGACAAATATTTACAGCGCGAACGAAAATGTGATCTTGGCTACCTGCGTAAGGTTTATAAACGCCCCGATGGAACCCCCGGATATCGCTGTGCGGCTGAACCCGTTGCCGACTATGTGGCCAAAGGTGGTCGTGAGGAGGACACAATTGGCAGAAAATGTCTCTGCAATGCACTTTTTGCAACCATCGGACTGGCGCAGGTTGATGCGCTGGGTGTATCTGAAACTGCCATCGTCACCGCAGGAGATGACGTCGTGAATATCAGCCGATATATTCAACCGGGGAAAACCTCCTACTCATCCGCGGACGTCTTAAATCAAATTCTCCACGGATCACCCGTTAGCCACGCGGCACTTTCCTGATTTTGGCAGTCCTACGCGCTGGTGCGTAGTGCAACAGATTCGGCGGCCCAGCCTGAAGGGCTTAACGAAACCCGCTTAAACATTGGAGAAGCAGGGGATTGGCACAGTGCGCACCGCATATCCAACCAAAGCCGACGCCATTGCATCCGCCCGCAGGCTTGGGCCGCTACCGCATATCAGAGATCACCGGATCAGTCTCCGCCGCCCCCTGGCTCGTCCACGGTTTGATCCCAACTGATGCCCCGCGGTAATCCGCCCAGCACCCGAGTTGTGCGCATCCGCAGACCCGTTGAAATTCATTTTACCCCGACGCCGTAGATCAGACGTAGCGCACGCAAAAAAGATTGTTCCGCTTTTCCCCGTTACCGCCGCCGAAGCATCGATTTTATTGATGATTTTTACTGCACCAGCAAGGATTCGAACCTTGGACCCGCTGATTAAGAGTCAGCTGCTCTACCAACTGAGCTACTGGTGCTTCGGGACCCATATTCTAGTTGGTTTTACAGCCTTTTCAAGTCACGGATGGACCAATGATTATTTGGCATTCCCGATGCCATAATTCCAGCATCAAACAGGCGAACAACCGATGGGCATGATCGCGCCGCAACGTTTGATGTTCAGCAATCATTTGTTCCAAAAATTGCCGACTGCCCGGCGATTGAAAAAAGCTTTCACGGGAAAGCAACAAATCCCGCAGTGGATCATGCAGTTGTTGACGGAACCACTGACCAATGGGTAATCCAAAGCCCTGTTTGGATCGGCCGGAAATTGCGTC
>JAJYPG010000263.1 GCA_021795535.1 Planctomycetota bacterium | reverse complement strand
GAGAAGTGCTGGTAGAGAATTTGCTTTCGCAGATTTTAAGCCCGGGTCAATTTGAAAAGAACTTCAAACCCAGAGAATCAGGTGGGGAAGTGGTGGAGTTTGCCATTAAGCTGCCGGGACGGGCGGAAGACGGGCAGGAAGCTGTATGGCTGCCGATAGATTCAAAATTTCCCAAGGAAGATTTTGAGGCGCTGGGAGTAGCGCAGGATCGGGCGGATTTGGTTGCGATGGAAGCGGCGGGGCGGTCTTTGGAGGGACGCGTTAAGCTCTTTGCTCAGGACATATCAACGAAATATCTCAATCCGCCACGCACCACCGATTTTGGCATTATGTTTTTGCCCAGCGAAGGGCTGTATGCGGAGGTGATTCGCCGTGTGGCGCTGGTGGAACAGATTCAGCGCGATTACCGGGTGGTGATTGCCGGGCCAACCACGCTTGCCGCATTGTTAAACAGCCTGCAAATGGGCTTCCGAACATTGGCTATTCAGCAACGATCGAGCGAAGTATGGAAAGTTCTGGGGGCGGTGAAAACTGAATTTGGAAAATTTGGCGATCTGCTTGATGGAGTAAAAAAGAAACTCGACCAGGCCTCCAATACCATAGATGATGCGGCGCGAAAATCCCGAACCATTGGCACCAAGCTTCGCAATGTGCAGGAATTACCCGCCGGTGAAGCCGCACTAATGCTTAATCTGGAAAGTCAGGCGACTGATAATACTGCGGAATAATATTCAGTCCCGTCGGGAATTACTGCCACATATAAAAGAAATTTGGATGCAACAGCGAACTCATATCCGCACCACTGAGATTCAGATTCATTAAATTAACCTGCTGTCCGCGCGGAGCGGGCATGTTGCTGTGGGCATAAATAGATCCGCTGGACTGGCTATAACGCTTGTAAATAACGACATTGGCATGGCGAATATGAGCCATTTTTTTGGCCAGTTTGAGCGCAGATTCCAAGCCCCCCAAGCCATTTATGAGGTGATCGTGAAAAGCATCTTCCCCCGTGACGGGGCGGCCATCGGTCAGCTTAGGCCAATTTCTCGCGCTAACTTCCAGGTGTGATTTTTTGACAATGTTGAGGAATCTCGCATAGAACTGCGTGACAAATCCCTGAATGATTTTTTTATTTTCCGGCGTCATGGCATGAAACGGCGAGGCGGTATCTTTATTGGGCCCGCTGACAAAAACCGGAGCCTGCACGCCGAGGTAACGCAAGGTGCGGTGAAAGTTGAACAACTGCACGATCACGCCAATTGAGCCAGTGATGGTGGTCGGATAAGCCATCTGGTAATCCGCGGCACAAGATACGTAATACCCGCCGCTGGCGCAAACATCCATCATGGAGGCAATCACGGGCAGGTGGGTTTTACGCCTGAAGGCAAGAATTTCGTGGTACATCATGGCACTGGAGGTCACAGTTCCACCGGGCGTGTTCATCCGCAGCACAACCGCTTTTACGCGCGGGTCATGCTCGATATTGGTCAGTGTCTGCTGGAGGTCACTGACCGGATTATGTCCGCCGCCAAATAGGCCGCCGACAGAGCCGTCCATGAGCATGCCACTGATATTGACAATGGCGATACGATTGCTGACAAACCAGTGCGAGCTTTTTTTTACCATGCGCGGATGAATTCCGCCATGGGTTGGTACGAGGCTGATCTGGATGGTGCGGTCACTGCATCCGGCCAGAACCAGAAGCGAAAAACACACGCCGCCCGCGACCAAGAACCGCCCGGTTCGCAAAATCAAGTGCTTGGTATGGCCCGATATTTTATAGATTTGCAGCATAAAAAGTTGTCCAGGTAAAATTATCAGGTGCAGTGTTGTCAACAATTTCAGGGTTTTTTACGTTCCACAATTTGCGTGAGATTGCCTTCGCAATCAACAAATGAAATCAGCCGACCACCGCCAACGGCTCCGACCACCGAGCCAACGAATCCCACGCCCTGCCCGGCGAGATGGGCGTATGCTTCATCAAAATCTTCGACCATCCAGGCGATATGGCTGATGCCGGGATCATGACTTTCGCGCGGCCGGCGAACATGCTCATTGCGCGGCATAATTTCCAGCATCATGCCGCCAAAAGCATTGCGGCACGTGGGGGGGCCGATGAGGTACGTGCGTTGTCCGGAGCTTTCCATCGGTTCGGTCTGGGCCAGAATAAGCATGCCAAGCATCCGACTATACCATTGCACCATCTGCTCGGTATTATCGGCCGCGATTGATACATGATCCAAGCCGCTGGTTAATTTAATTGTCACCCATGCGCTCCGTTCGTGTCAGGGCAGTGCGATAATTTGGCTTAGGGGCCGCCAAGAAATAACCTTTCCAATCTGACTTGGTCTTTTGGCCTCTGGCCGCGTTGCCCGCTCGTTGCGTATCGTGCGGATACGCTCCTCGCGGGTGCCTTGCCAGATGCCAAAATCCCGGCGTCATATTTGTAAACCTTATTTCCTGACGCCCCCTTAATCAACTTCTTTGGAGTTGATCCAGCGCATCATCTTACGCAATTTACGGCCAATGACCTCAACGGGGTGTTTGGCGTCCGCTTCGTAAAGTGCTTTAAACTTCGGCTTACCAGCGCGGTGTTCAGCCATCCATTCCGCGGCGAATTTACCCGACGTGATTTCGTCGAGAATTTTCTGCATTTCTTTTTTTGTTTCTTCGGTGACGATTCGCGGGCCGCGGGTGAGGTCGCCATATTCCGCAGTGTTACTGATGCTGTAACGCATGTAATTCAAGCCGCCCTGATAAATCAGGTCGACAATCAGTTTGACTTCATGCACGCATTCAAAATAGGCCATTTCCGGCGGGTAGCCGTTTTTGACCAGAGTTTCAAAGCCCGCCTTGATTAACGCGGACAGGCCTCCGCACAAAACAGCTTGTTCCCCGAACAGATCTGTTTCGCATTCATTTTTAAAGCTGGTTTCAATAATGCCAGCCCGCGCGCCGCCAACACCATTACCCCATGCCAAGGCGGTTTTCATGGCATGACCGCTGGCATCCTGATGCACGGCGACCAGACACGGCACGCCACCACCTTTGACATATTCGCTACGTACGAGGTGTCCCGGACCTTTGGGGGCAATCATGACGACATCAACATCTTTGGCCGGGACAATTTGTTTAAAGTGAATACCGAAGCCGTGGGTTGCGCCGAAGGTTTTGCCGGCTTTGAGGTGCGGCCCGATATCACGGGCGTAGATTTCGGGCTGCAATTCATCCGGCAGCGTGGCGATAATCAGATCAGCGGCTTTGACTGCTTCAGGAATGGGCATTGGATCAAAACCATGCTCAATGGCCAGTTTACCATTGGCGGAGTCGCGGCGATTGGCCACGATAACCTTCACACCGCTGTCGCGCAGGTTTTGGGCATGGGCATGGCCTTGCGAGCCATACCCCAGTACCGCCACAGTTTTTCCGGACAGTCCGGAAATGGGAGCTTCATTCTCATAATAAATTTTCAGTGTGGTTTCGTTTCCTGACATCTACTTTACCTTTTGCTATACGCCTTGTTACTACAACAAAATCAACAAGGACATAAGAATAGAGGATCAATCGCAGAGGGTCAAATCGAGACGCATTACAATAATTGCAAATTCGGGAATCGCGAATCGTGTTATTTGCGCCGCGTGGCCAGGAGCATCAAGCCCATTGCGGTGTCACCCGTCAGCACCAGTGTGGCAGTGGCGGGTGTTGCAACGGCAGATGCAGAAGATGGAATTGTCTG
>JAJYPG010000262.1 GCA_021795535.1 Planctomycetota bacterium | reverse complement strand
AGTGGAATTGTTGCAGGCCGGCGTCACTGATGACTTCCGCCAAAACTTTTGTCGGGATTTCCGGCGGGAACAGGACCGGAAAGGGATAGGCGTCATTGTAGGAAGTCATGCAAAGGGCGGTTCTGGCCTGTTCTGAACCGCGATCAAAATGTTCAAATTCGGGCATGGCCACGGCGGCGCTCAGTTGCCGCATGCGGTCAGAGCGAAAGTTGAAAAAGAATACGGGTTCATCGGCGGCAATCCGGTTTTCCTGGGGTTTGCCGATGACGGTGGGTTGAATAAATTCATCTCCTTCCCCGCGTCGCCAGGCTTCCTGAACAGCCGATAGGGCGTTTGCTGACTGAAGTCCCTCACCTTTCAGCAAGGCGGCCCAGGCTTTTTGGGTGCGATCCCAATGACTGGCACGATCCATGGCGGTATAGCGGCCACAGATGCTGGCAATTTTGCCGCTGCCCAGTTCTTGCAGGCGCTTTTCCAGAATCTGGACGAAAACATCTGCACATTGCGGGGCGGTGTCCCGCCCATCCGTAATCATGTGGATAATCGGTTCTACACCTGCCTGTACCACCAGAGGGAGAATCTCCAGCAAATGGTCAATATGAGAATGCACACCGCCATCGGAGACCATCCCGACCAGATGCAGGCGCCGGGTATTTTGCAAAATATTTTGCCAATTCTGAATGCTGGAAAAACTGCCATCAGCCAGACTGTCCGATATGCGGACCATGTCCTGAAGCAGAATGCGCCCTGAACCCAAAGTCAAATGACCGACCTCTGAATTTCCAAATTGTCCGTCGGGCAGACCCACAGCCCGCCCGGATGCCTGCAGGGCGGTATGGGGGTGACTGGCAAAATAATGATCCAGATGCGGCGTGTGGGCCTGTGCCCAGCCGTTGTAGGCCCGATTGGGGTTCAGGCCGAAACCATCAAAAATGACTAACAGCACGGGTTGAATATTCAAGAGGCTTCTCGCTTTTCCAGTTCTAGAACATGCAGGGTGGTTTTCAGTACGGAATCCGGGTTGAGGCTCATGGATTCAATGCCAATATCGACAAGAAACTCAGCCATTTCCGGATAGTCTGAAGGCGCCTGACCACAAATTCCAGAGTGGATACCATGCCGTTTACAGCCATCCACAGCGAGGCGGATCATGGTTTTCACGCCTTCGTCGCGCTCGTCGTAGTCAAAGGCGACAATTTCCGAATCCCGATCAACCCCGAGAGTGAGTTGGGTGAGATCATTACTGCCAATGGAGAATCCGTCAAAGCGCTGGGCAAACGCATCAATTAAAAGCACATTGTTGGGGACTTCGCACATGGCATAAATTTTCAGGCCATTTTCGCCGCGCTTCAGGCCAAATTCTGCCATTTGCGCAAGAACGCCGTCGGCTTCCTGCACGCGGCGTACAAAAGGCAGCATCAAAATGACATTATCCAGGCCCATGGTTTCTCGCACTCTTTTCATGGCCAGGCATTCCAGATGAAAACCTTCTTTGTACGCTGGATGTGCATAGCGGGAAGCACCGCGAAAGCCCAGCATGGGGTTGTCTTCTTTGGGTTCGAAGCCGCGACCTCCAAGCAATGAGGCATACTCGTTGCTTTTGAAATCAGACATACGGACCACTACCGGTTTGGGATAAAAAGCGGCAGCCAGGGTGCCGACGCCCTCTGATAGCCGTTCCACAAAAAAATCCTGGGGCTGCGTGTAGCCTTGGGTGAGCTTCGCCAGGGCCAGACGCTCCTGCGGGTCTTTGACCTTTTCCGGGTAGAGCAAAGCCATGGGGTGCGCCTTGATGGTATTGCTGATGATGAATTCCATCCGCGCCAGACCAATACCATCGCTGGGGAGATTAGCCGTCTGGAAAGCAATTTCCGGGTTGCCCAGATTGATCATGATTTTGGTTTTGGGTCGGGGAAGTGCGGCCAGATCGGTATGCTGAACGGTAAATGGCAATTGACCCGCATAAATATTTCCCATATCGCCTTCCGCACAGGAAACTGTGACCGGCTCACCGTCGTGCAGTATTTCGGTGGCTGTTTCTGCGCCGACTACCGCCGGTATCCCCAGTTCACGGGCAATGATGGCAGCGTGGCAGGTTCGTCCGCCGCGATTGGTGATCACCGCCGCTGCATTTTTCATGACCGGCTCCCAATCGGGCGTGGTGGTGTCTGCTACCAGTATTTCACCGGGGCGAAACTCGGCGAGATGTTCAAGACTACGAATAATCCGGACGGGTCCGGCAGCAATTTTACTGCCCACGGCCCGGCCGCTGCCAAGACGTTTTCCGTGTTCACCCAGAATATACTCCTCCAGAATTTGTCCCTTCTTTTGCGAGGCAACGGTTTCCGGTCGGGCCTGCACCATGTAAATAGCCCCATCCAGTCCGTCTTTTGCCCACTCCATGTCCATGGGTCGGCTTTCGCCCATTTTCTGGCTGTAGTGATTTTCAATTTTGATGGCGTAATCGGCGAGAATGAATATATCCTCATCCTTCAAACAAAAGCGTTCCTGTTCATCGAGATGTGTCGGTACATTGCGGGTCCCATGGCGGGTGTCTCCCTCGGTATAAATCATCTTGATTTTTTTGCTGCCGAGAACCCTGCGCAAAACTGCCTTTTTTCCCTTCTGGAAGGCGGGTTTGAAGACATAATATTCATCGGGATTGACGGTTCCCTGGACAACATTTTCACCCAGACCCCAGGATGCCGTAATAAAGACGGCATCTCTAAAACCAGTTTCAGTGTCCAGTGAAAACATGACGCCGCTGGTGGCGAGATCGGAGCGCACCATTTTCATGATGACAATCGATAGGGCCACCTTGAAATGATCAAAGCCCTGATCAACGCGATAATGAATGGCCCGGTCGGTAAACAGGCTGGCAAAGCAGCGACGACAGGCATCCAGCAAAGCGGCCGCACCGGAAATGTTCAGATAAGTATCCTGCTGTCCAGCGAAACTGGCCGTAGGCAGGTCTTCTGCGGTGGCAGAAGAACGCACGGCCAAAGACAGCGTATCTCCGTATTCCTGACGTAATTGGGCGTAAGCGGCCAAAATTTCGGTTTGCAAATCTTCGGGAAGGGGCGCGCTGTAGACAATTTCCCGAGCCTTGGCACCCCGTTTGGCCAGATCGCGAACATTATCGGGGTCGAGGCCGTCCAGTGCCTCATGCAGCTTTGACCAGGCACCGGCCTGATCCAGCAGATAGTGATAGGCGTCGCCGGTAATGGCAAAGCCGTTGGGTACTTTCACTCCCTGCGGCGTGAGTTGGCGATACATCTCTCCCAGAGAAGCGTTTTTACCACCGACCAAGGGCACATCTTCTATGCGAATTTCATTAAAAAAACGTATGTATTTCGCAGTCATAAGATTTTCTCCAGATAAATCAGAGTAAACACTCTGAATAAAAGATAGTCAAGGAAATGGCTGTGGACAAGCTGTTGCTTTTTATTGGAGGCACTCTGGTATGATTGCCGGAGCAATGGCGAAGGTCCTTAAAATGGATGTGGGCTATGTTTTCATGTCTGACGCATGGCAAATTATGGAATTATATCTTTGAAAAGAAATAGCCCAGACTCTGGTGCTGGTAGGGAAAATCTGTGGCCACCGGAGGCACGCTGGCTTCACGCCGGTATTGCTGTCGGTGTAACCATTCAACTGTTTTCCTCCTTATGGATGACACCCGATTGGCAACACGCAGATTATGCCAGTTTCACGCAGTTACTGTTCAGCTTTCATGCCTGGGTGGGTTTGAC
>JAJYPG010000261.1 GCA_021795535.1 Planctomycetota bacterium | reverse complement strand
TCCCGCCAAAGTTCCCTTCCCCTTTTTGCACATTGACACCACCTGGGATTTTCAGGAAGTTTATCGCTTTCGCGATTCACAGGTCGCCGAGTTTGGCCTTAATTTGCTGGTAAACACCAACTGGGAAGCCATTAAGGCGGGAATTAACCCCTTTGACTCCGGCAGCGTAAAATACACCTACAACATGAATTTGCAGGGATTGCTCCAGGGTCTCAGGCAACATCAGTTTGATGCCGCTTTTGGCGGAGCGCGCCGCGAAGAGGAAAAATCGCGGGCGAAGGAACGCATTTTTTCCTTCCGCGACAAGCACTATCAATGGGACCCGAAAAACCAGCGTCCGGAAATGTGGAACATTTACAACGCGCGCATTAACAAGGGGGAGTCCATTCGCGTCTTCCCGCTTTCCAATTGGACGGAGTTGGATATATGGCAATACATTCACCATGAGAAAATTCCCATCTGCCCGCTCTACTTCGCCGCGCCACGGCCCGTTGTGCGGCGCGACCCGCAGCTTATTTATGTCAATGACGACCGCTACCCCCTGAAGGAAGGCGAAAAACCGCAGATTAAAAAAGTGCGATTCCGAACCCTCGGCTGCTACCCGCTGACCGGGGCCATCGAATCTGAGGCCGACACGCTGGAAAAAATAATTGAGGAAATGCTGCTCTTCCGCCAATCAGAGCGATCCGGACGCGCCATTGACCATGACGAGCAGGGTTCCATGGAAGCCAAGAAACGTGAAGGATATTTCTAAACCGCAACGGCCTGATGCCAATGGCGGCCAAACGGAACAATTGACGGAATAACGCACGGTATAACACAAGGACAGCCAAGAACATGACCGCCATTGAACAGGCCCTGAACAACGAAGACATTCACACCTACCTGGCGCGCAACCAGCGCAAGGAAATGCTGCGATTTCTCACCTGCGGCAGCGTGGATGATGGCAAAAGCACGCTTATTGGCCGCCTGCTGCACGATACCAAAATGATTTATGAAGACCAGCTTGCCGCCATTCGCCGCGACAGCGTAAAGCACGGCACCACCGGGGGGGCGGTGGACCTGGCGCTGCTGACCGACGGCCTGAAGGCGGAGCGCGAACAAGGCATTACCATTGATGTGGCTTATCGGTATTTTTCCACCGATAAACGAAAATTCATCATTGCCGATACGCCGGGACATGAACAATACACTCGTAACATGGCCACCGGCGCGTCCACGTGCCAACTGGCAATTATTCTGGTGGCCGCGCGGTACGGAGTCCTGGCACAAACACGGCGACATAGCTTTATCTGTTCTCTGCTGGGTATTTCCCATCTGGTCGTGGCGGTCAACAAAATGGACCTGGTGGAATTTTCCGAGCTTCGCTTCAATGAAATCAAGGCGCAATACGCCGCATTTGCCGGGCGGCTGGACATTCACGATATGCACTTCATTCCCATTTCCGCCCTGAATGGCGACAATGTGGTCGAACCTGGCGAACACATGCCCTGGTATCAAGGCACAACACTGCTAAACCACCTGGAAACGGTGCACCTTGCTTCCGACCGGAATATGGATAATTTCCGCTTTCCTGTGCAGATGGTTCTGCGGCCAAACCTGGATTTCCGCGGTTTTGCCGGCACGGTGGCGTCGGGCGTCGTGCGTCGTGGCGATTCGGTGATGGTGCTGCCTTCCGGACGACGCAGCAAAATTAAATCCATTGTGACTTTGGATGGCGAGCTTGAGGAAGCCCACTGCCCCATGGCCATTACCTTAACGCTTGCCGATGAAGTGGACATTAGTCGCGGTGATATGCTGGTCCATCCGCAGGATCCGCCCCATTTTGGCCAGGAATTCAGCGCACGGCTGGTTTGGCTTAACGAAAAGCCGCTCGACACGACCGGCAGTTATTTAATCAAACAGACCACGCGCACCACCCCGGCGGAAATAACCCTGCTCCATGGTATTGACGTTAATACACTGGAAAACAAGCCGTTGGAAACTCTACAGTTAAATGAAGTGGGCCAATGCGCCATTTCCACCACCCAGCCGATCGCCTTTGATGCCTATCAGCGAAATCATGGCACCGGATCCTTTATTGTCATTGACCGCATGACCAGCAACACGGTCGCCTGCGGCATGATCCTGGAACAAGAACAAAGCCGGGGCGCTGTGGACCCATGGGGACAGATGAACCAGGACGAGGCCCGGAGAAATCGGCTGCAAAGCCGCATTACGCCGGCGCGACGCCGGCAGCGACTGAATCAGCGACCGGTCACCATTCTGCTGACCGGGCTGACCGGGTCCGGCAAGGCGACACTGGCTTATACATTGGAAGAACAATTATTTAATGACGGGCGGATTGTCACCGTGCTGCACGGACAGGAATTGCGCCGCGGTCTTACCAACGATCTTGGGTTCGGTGCGGATGACCGTTCAGAAAATTTAAGGCGTGTGGCGGGTTTAGCCCGCATTCTCAACGACACTGGTCTTATCTGTATATGTGCACTCCTTTCACCCCATGCCGCGGTACGTGAAAAAGTGCGGCAACTCATCGGACCGGAGCGATTCCTGGAAATCTGGCTTTCCGCTCCATTGGAAGTCTGCAAGCAGCGCGATACCGCTGGCATTTACCGCATGGCTCAAGCCGGCGAGATTAAAAACCTGCCCGGCGTCAACGCCGCGTATGAACCGCCGATAAAGCCCGATCTGGAAGTACCCACGCATCAACTTACCGTGGCGCAAAGCGTGGAGAAAATTGTGGAACTGCTGCAAGCACGCGGCTATATCGGAGATTTGTCGCCACAGATTTAAGCCACCCCGTGCAACCGCGCCCCACCTGAATGGCGCGGCAGCAAACCGCCTGGTACCAGCACGGTGGAATGCCCTGGTTCATACCACTGCGGCCTTTGATTCCGCCTTATGTCCGATTTCCGCCAATGGCGGTCCGTCACAAAAGGTCGGTCGGATAAGCGCGGGCCTCATTTTTTTCCAGACCTGTTGGGCCGTCCGGCAAGGTACTCCGTGGCACCGCGGCGCTGCGCGGCAGCACAATACGGAACGTCGTTCCCTTCCCCTGCTCACTTTCAAATAGAATGGTCCCGCCCGCACCGCTGATAACGCGGCGAACCAAGGCCAGCCCCAGGCCGCTGCCGCGCGGTTTGGTGGTAAAAAAAGGCTCAAAAATTCGCGCCTGCACCGCAGGGTCAATGCCGCCGCCGCTGTCACGCACGAGCAGCAACGCACTATCCGCCTCCGCCACCGTGGAGACCACCAGCGTGCCGCCGCGGGGCATGGCATCCTGGGCGTTGGCACAGAGGTTCAACAGCACCTGACGCAATTCATCGGCACCAATGGACACCTGCACATCTCCCGGCTGCAAATGGGTGATCACGCGAATGGACTGGCTTTCCAATGCCGAATGCAGAAAATCCAACGCTTCAATTACCACGGTATTCAGCGACGCATCGCGTGCATCCGTGATAATTTGCGTGCGCTGCAGGAAATCATCCAGCATAAGGTCCAGCCGACGGACCTCGCGTTCACAGGCATGGGTCATTTCAATCTGCCGGTCCCGTTCAGACGAGGCGGACTCCACCAGGTCGCGTAAAAAATGCAGATTGAAACGCAATGCGGTAAGCGGCGAGCGAACTTCATGCGCCAGCACCGAAGCGAGCATGCCTCGTTCACTTAGCAGGCTGGTGCGGGCGCGCAGCGTCTGGGCATATTGCTGACGCGAATATTCAAATCGCCGCATGACCAGCAGGAACAA